>NZ_JBFPDP010000018.1:0-97242 GCF_040830845.1 Sivoneniella epilithica UHCC 1019 | reverse complement strand
GGGGGTAATTCAGATGGATGATAAGTTGGCACTTTCACCCTACCTGTTTTGCCCCTTCCTTATCCCGAACTCAGGTTAGATTACATTAGATTAAAGGATAAGGGTTGATGCAACGCGGGGTGGGGGATATAGAGTTTGGAGTTGAGGATGCAGGGTGCAACCTTGTAACAATCCAAAAATATCTTAATGAAATCGGTTCAATTTTTGTCACCTCTCTAGAGAGTTACCTTGGCAAATTGAGTTTGTTTCTTATGAAAGAGGTCTCCCAAAGTTTAGCTTTGTAGGCTATCGGCTGTACATCGTAATAGTTGTTTGGATAAATCCCATGGCTAGCAAGCAGCAATCTAAAGAAACAGATACAAAGCAGAAGCAGGCTAATCAAGTCGATGCTAAAGAGCAAAAAACTGGTAAACACGAACAGCAGGATTCTTCCAAGGCGATCGCGGGTGACGCGGGCAGCGAATCAGATACCAGCCAAGAGTTGGACGAACTGATCGAAACACTCAATGGCGACCTTAGCACCGTTGAACCCGAAGCCGCTCTAGGCATTATTGATCAGTGGCATAGGCTTCTCAACAAAGCAAAAGAGCCAGAACTAAAAGAAATTGCCACCAGCTTGAAACAGCTTCAAAAGCTACTGAAAAGCGGCAAGGCAGAGGGTCACGAAATTGGCGAAGTGTTAGAGCAGTTGGGCGAACACACCAGTGATTGTGCATCTGAAGCCGATAAGAGCGCAAAATCTGCCTTGCAAAAGTTGGGCAAACAACTAACTAAAGTTGGAGCCACAATCAACAAAGCAGACAATCAGGAACATCTAGATGACATGAACTCTTTGATTGAAACCTTGGAGAGTGAAGAAATCACCTCCCTAGAGTCTGAGGATTCTGCTACTACGATTGACCTATGGTATGGCATGGTCAACAAGGCTGAGGGTGAGCAGTTTAAGGAAATTGCTAGCGGGTTAAAGGAACTGAAGCAAGTGTTGAAGCGCAGCAAGGCAAAGCCTGAAGAGATTGCGGAAGTGCTATCCCGGTTAGGTGAACAAACTGCTGAAGTGGCTTCTGAAGCTCCTCGCGGCTTTAAGACCGTGGTACAAAAGTTGGGCAAACGGTTGAGCAAAGCAGCTAAGGCGATCGAATCTGCTGAGTAAATTGGTAAGTTGGTTTGTTTCGATAAACTAAGCAATTAGAGCATTGCTGAATCTAGGAATGAAGATTGTAGGGGAAATCCCTTGTGGTTGCCCTCAACTCCACCAGGGTAGGCACAAGGCGCTACCCCTACAAACGAAAATCATACTTGCATTCAGCAACACCGCAATTAGAATGCAAACATTCTGTTAACAAGGGACTTAAGCCTAATCAGGGGTCGAAGTTCCTTGTTGTGTCATTTGGCTATTAATTCCAGAAACATTGGCAGCTTATTTCAGATTGAGAACTGCGATCGCTACTTTGGCATCGTCACACAATCAGCGGTGATGAATGGGCGGGCATCGGTAACGCAGGGCGGCAAACCGGGCGCAACGACAGGCAACCCTTGGCTCTCGCGATCGGCCACTTCCAGGTTCAAACTCAGCAAAAACTGAAGTGGATCTTCAGTGGCTTTCATGCTGTATGCATCCCGCACCGCAGCATCCAGTTCAGCGTGGGCTTTGCGAAGCGGATTATCGCCCGGAAGATCGAGGGTGCGGTAAAGATCGCGCAAACTCCACTGATTCTCAGTCATCACCGTGCGCCGCAGTTGCCGCAACTTCACCGCCGCCGCTGCCACTTTTTTCACCTGCGCCAGTGTGGGCGATCGCAATTAGAAAGGCTTCCAAGGCAATTCCTTAGGACGAGCTTTTAAGTTTTCTTTAAAGTAAACGGAGGTATTAGACTCTCTAGCTTGTTTCATCAAAGCCTCAACCCAAATCCATTCTGGCTGAAATTCAGGCTCTTTACTAGTACGACTTTGACCGCCAATAGCAATCAAATCGAACATATCTAGGCTCTCAAAATGCAATGGCTCTAGCATTGGTTCTATAGATAACCATTTGACCTTAGCTTGAATATTTTTGAATGATTTCTCTGCAAGAGAAACTCTTGATTGAGTATCAACGGTCGTACCAACCCAGACGTTATCTGGAAAGCCGCCTAACTTATCATTAATTTCCTGCAATCTTTGTGGAAATTTTGTTAAAAACAGAAAATTCCATTCTGGTGATGCTTTAACTGCTTGAAAGACTTGAAAAATCCAGTCTTCGGGAACCCATTTGCCAAATAGATCCGCCATTGAGCAGGTAAACACATTTTTGGCAAAGACTTGAGCATCCTCAAGATTAATTCGTCTCTTTTGAGCCTCGTTTTTAATCCGCTCAGGAGACATTGGCTTCATATTCTGAGGCGCACGAAGCCTACCTGGGTAGAAAGTTGGTTCAAACTTAGTTTCATAAAATCGATTGGCAATATCTCGTGCGTAGCAATATGGACATCCATGCCAGCAACCAGTTACAGGGTTCCAAGTCCACCAAGCCCAGTCAACCATCTCATTGGTGCTGTTGAATTGAGCTTTAGTATCACTTTGAACAATGTACAACTTACGTCCATCTTCTAAATCAAGAACTTGAATGTTCTCTTGTTCTGCAAAAAGAGAAGGTTGTAAAACTTTATTCATAATTCAGTTTCCCGTTCTTCTAAATCCGAATTTGGCATATCAAAATTCAGGCGACCTTGAATTGAAACCGATCCATCATCGTAAATGCCAGGTAATGGATTAGATTTAGGATTAAATAAATGGTCTAAAATCCCCTTGCCGACATCACCATCGACACTGTAAAGCTGAATTTTAATTAAATCCTTTTGTTTAGCCCAGTTAGTAGCATAAATAAAAGTCCACTTCAGAGAAGGATTCTCAGGCTTTCGTACCAAGATTTTCACCTTCCCGTGTCCAGTAATTATCTCTTCAAGAGAGTAAGCTTCCCAATTTGCTTTCGGGTTAAACTCCCAACGCTTTACATAGGTAGTGGCTACATTCATCAAGAGATCCACTTTTCTCATTTGAGGAAGTTGAAAAGCATCCTTAATTTCTTTGATTGGAAAATCTTGTTTGCCATTAGGGTCTGAGTATACTAAGCCCTGAAACTGGGAATCAGCAAGGTCTTGAGAGATATTGAGTAATGAGTTTTTGTTATCACCCAACCAATAATGTGACTCACAATTCAGCTTTAATTCTTCTATTGTTCTCTTTAAAATTTCTAAGGATTCTTGATTAGAATCGCAAAAGTGACATATTGGCTCAATGCCTTGTCTATTAAGTTCTTGTAAAGCAATGATGGGTGAACCAAGTGCTTCATCACCCACTTTTCTGTAGTCAGGCTGATAACCAGCCCCACAATTTAAATCGATGTAGATGTATTGAGAAGACTTATTATTAGGATTGTCGAAAATCAACTTACACACGCGGGCATGATAACTCATAAGATAACGAAATCCTTTGAGCTTATAAGGAGTCGAAGCAGAGTATTGCTGCCCGGTGCGCGTAGTGTCTTTCGGCATGGTTTTACTGTTTTACATTTTTAGTCTTTACTATCTAGAGTACGTCTATACTATCTCGATTTGAGTAGCACTGGCTTCTGGACACTAGCTCCAAATTGAATTGAGGTTTAAGACAAATCCGGGAAGCACGTCTTCATTAGAAAGGGTGTCTGGATGCGACAAGATCCCAACAGGCTGTCCTGGGCGGTAAACTTCAACCTGTTTGGTGTCTGGATCAATTAGCCAGCCCAAGCGCACCCCATTTTCCACATATTCGCGCATCTTTGCTTGAGCATCTGCCAAACTGTCACTAGGAGACAGCAATTCCAGCACAAAATCGGGCGCGATCGCTGGAAATCTCCTTCGCTGCTCAAGCGTCAATGTTGTCCAACGTTCCTTGGCAATCCAGGCAACATCGGGCGATCGCTTGGCATTGTTGGGCAACACAAAGCAGGTAGAGGAATCAAAAACAACGCCTAGCTTGGTTTGGCGATTCCACACCACAAAATCTGCATTCAGTTCTGAGTTATGGCTGCCAGTTTCTCCTCCCGTGGGTGCCACAATAATCAGTTCTCCCTGCGCGGTTTGCTCAAATTTCACCTCTGGATTGGCGCGACAGATTTCCAAAAATTGCTCATCGGTGAGTTGCAGAATGGGGTCAAGTTGAACAATCACCGATGTCATACTGCTACCTCAGAGTTTTGACGGGATTGGAAAGAGAAGACTGTGTGAGCGATCGCGCTTTTGAAACCACCCATCGCTAAAGCTGAGTCGTAGTTTTTGCCAGATTCACTAACAGCCTGAGTGCTTCGTTGACGGCTGCATCGGTTGGAAATGCTTGAGCAACATCAGGATCTAAAATCACAACGTTGGTTGAGTGCTTAACCCGATCGGCATATTTTCCTCTGACACCACCCGGCATCGTTGCAAAGTCATATTCTGGGCGAAGTTCATCCTCCAATTCAGCCTCATGTTCCTTCTTCATAAAACCTCTGCTCTTGTCGAGTTACTTTTCTAGCACTAAATGATTCGGATTTGATTTACTCTCTCTGTATGAGCAACGACTAAAAGTCGGTTCAGACTAGATACGCCAATTATGATAAATCTCTCTTCCTCAATGGAATGATCAGCGTCAGGAAAATTGGTAGAAAAGGGATCGCGAAAAACCGTGCTAGCTTCTTCAAAAGTAACACCGTGTTTCTGAAAGTTTGCTTCGGCTTTCGTTGGATGCCATTCAAAGTTCATGATTTCAGCGTTGCAACTGGGTTGGCGCTAGAGATCGCTTGAGCTTGACGAGACTGGATTTCCAGGTGAACCAATAGAGCGTTGATGTCAGCCGGGTTGACTCCGCCGATGCGGGTTGCTTGCCCAATGGTGAGGGGGCGCACTTTAGAGAGTTTTTCGCGGGATTCTTTGGAGAGGGTGGCGATCGCGTGATAATCGAGATCGAATGGTAGTTTGCGATGCTCCTGACGGGCGATCGCGTCGATTTGGTGCTGCTGCCGCTGAATGTATCCAGAATATTTGATGTCGATTTCGGCGGCTTCCTTGGCGGCGCGATCGAGGTTGGGATTGCCTAGCCCAAACTGCACCAAATTGGCATAGTGAAAGCCCGGTTTCCGCAGCAGATCTGCCAGGGTGATCGAGCCTTTGATCAGTTGTTGGGTGTGAGCAGCGATCGCTTTACCTAGCTCGTCATGTTCCTTAACGCGAGTCACCTGTAGGCGCTCTTTTTCAGCCGTAATGTTTGCCTGTTTGTGTTGAAACAACTGCCAGCGGCGATCGTCAATCAACCCAATCTCTCGACCCAGCGGGGTGAGGCGTTGATCGGCATTATCCGATCGCAGCAGCAGTCGATATTCCGAACGGCTGGTCAACATCCGATACGGTTCGCGCAAATCTTTCGTACACAGATCATCGATCAAGGTGCCGATGTAGCTATGTTCTCGCGGAAAGGTGATCATCTCCTGACCCTGGCAGAAGCGGGCGGCATTCAATCCGGCGACAAAGCCTTGAGCAGCGGCTTCTTCGTAGCCTGTGGTGCCATTGATTTGTCCGGCGCAAAACAGCCCCTCGATTTTTTTGGTCATCAAGGTGGGGTAGCATTGGGTCGCAGGCAAATAGTCATACTCGACAGCGTAGGCGGGACGCAGCATCGCGCACTGTTCCAAACCGGGGAGCGATCGCAGCATGGCAAGCTGAAGGGTCTCCGGCAGCCCCGTGGAAAACCCTTGAACGTAGATTTCAGGACTGTCACGCCCTTCGGGTTCTAGAAAAATCTGGTGGCTTTCCTTATCGGCAAATCGGACGATTTTGTCTTCAATGCTGGGACAATAGCGCGGACCTTTGGCATCGACCCAACCGCCATAAACAGGTGATAGATGCAGGTTTTCTTGAATAATCCGGTGGGTTTCGGGTGTGGTGCGAGTCAGGTGGCAGGGCATTTGTTCGCGATCGATCCAGACGATCGGATCAAAGCTAAACCAGCGTACCTCTTCATCACCAGGCTGCGGTTCTAGGACATCGAAATTAATCGAGCGGCGATCGACTCGCGCAGGAGTCCCGGTTTTTAGTCGCCCGGTTTCAAATCCCAATCGGTTCAGGGTATCGGTTAAGCCGACAGCCGCAAATTCGCCAGCGCGTCCGGCTTCCATGGATTTGTTGCCAACCCAGATGCGTCCGCCTAAAAAGGTGCCTGTGGTCAAAATTACTGTTTTGCACTGAAACGCCACGCCAAAGTAGGTTTCAACGCCAATCACCTCCTCATTTGCGCCCAATACTAAATCGATCGCCATGCCTTCCCGCACCGTCAGGTTCGCCTGGTTTTCCACGATGCCTTTCATCACGGCGGCATATTCACGCTTGTCGGTTTGCGCCCGCAGTGCCCAGACCGCCGGACCTCTGGAGGAGTTCAGCACTCGCTTTTGCAAATAGGTGTGATCGCTGACTTTGCCAATCTCGCCGCCCAACGCATCCACTTCATGCACCAGTTGGGATTTTGCCGGACCGCCCACCGCTGGATTGCAGGGTTGCCATGCGATCTTGTCGAGGTTCAACGTCAACAGCAGCGTCCGAGAACCCAACCGAGCCGCTGCCAACGCCGCTTCACAGCCTGCGTGTCCGGCTCCAACAACGACCACATCATAGGCATCCAAAAATTCAACAGAGGGGGTCATGATCACAAGTGTCGCAAGGCTTTTATCTATTATGACGGACGGACTCTACTCTTGAGATGGTTTGGCTCTGCCACCCTAAATAAAAGCAACGGAGCGGCGATCGCAGTTTTAATGCAAATCAGCTTAATGCAAATCAGCTTCCCAAACGGCGATATAGATACGATCGCGATCGTTGCGTTCAATGGTGCCTTTGAGGGTTGCTGTCGAAAAGGTGTATTGATTAGAATTCCGCTTCCACACGCTATTAAACCCTTCTTCGATTGGGGCGGTAAGGCTGCCATCTACCATGCCGTTCAGCGTTTCTACCATGACGGCGCGATCGATGGATTGGGCAAAGGAGGCTTCAGTTTGGCGCACTTTGGCAGTGTCTTTGTCATAGAGGTAAGCCACCGTCACTTGATCGGGAACCAGATCATATTGGGCGGAGCGAGTGTTAGTCCAGTATCCGGTGCCTGATTTTGAAGGTTCACCTAGCTTTGCAACAATCGTTTGCTCTGCAACGCCCGTGGAAAAGCCGGGTACAGGAGCGCTGTTACTGCCGCTGGTGTCGGTGCTGGTGGGTTGCGGCGATGGAACCGAAGGAATGGGGTCGGGAGAGGGTGGTGGCGGAGTAGGGGATGGAGCGATCGGAGTTGGCGGGGGGGATGGGTTGCTAGGAGTTGGCGTTATTGTTTGTGGGGGGGCGATCGCAGCAGGCGGTTGAGGCACTTGGGGCGATCGCGCATTGTGCCAAATCGCTCCGAAGGCGGCGGCGGTCGCGCTGGCAAGCATGGCAACGATGACAAATAGCCAGGTTCCTTGGCGCGATCGCGCAGGTTTGGGAGCCACAGGCGCGATCGTGGAGGCAGGTAGATTCGCTGGGCTATAGGCTTGAGTTGCCATCTGGGAAATGGGATCGCCAGCAGGATTTCTCGTGGGATTGCCTGTGGGATTACCAACAGGGATTGCAGGCGGTAAGGACGATGAGGCTACACTCGACAGCAAGTTTACCCACTCGGCGATCGTTTGGGGGCGATAGTGAGCATCAACTGCCATCCCGCGCACCACGGCTTGATTGGTTGCTGGCGTAATCTGAGGAACCAAATCGCGAGGAGCAGGCATCGGTTGGCGATCGCGTAGAATAGCTGCGATCGGGGCATGAGCCGTCAACAGGGCATACAGAGTGGCGGCTAAACCGTAAATATCCGTTGCAGGCGTGCGTTTTGCCTGGGACATATATTGCTCAATGGGCGCATAGCCAGCCGAGGTGATGCTGGTGTGGGCTTGGGTCGCACCCATCGTAAACTCTCTAGAAATACCAAAATCAATCAGCACGACATCTTGAGTGCCCTGACGCAGCATAATGTTTTGCGGCTTGACATCTCGGTGCAGCAACCCGTTGGTATGAACCACCTGCAAGGCGGCGGCAACTTGGCGGATATAGTGTAGCGCAGTGGCTTCGGGCAAAGGGCGATCGGGAAACACCACGTCTTCCAAGGTTTGCCCTGGAATGTAATCCATGACGATATAAGGCATTCCATCTTCTATGAAAAAGTCGCTGACTCGCACAATATTCGGATGGTTACACAGCGCTAGTCTTCGTCCCTCGTCTTGAAACTGCTGCTGCACTTGAGTAAACTCCAGATTGCCCTGATTCAGCGCATTCAAAGTTTTAATCACCACCGTTTGCTGGAGGTAATGATGGGTTGCCCGAAAGGTAATGCCAAAGCCGCCTTCGCCCAGCAGTTGATCGAGGGTATATTTGCCGCTCTGTAAGGTCTTGCCAACCAGCGAATTCATGCCAAACCTTTCTATAGATGAACCTGCTCTTTCAAACTTCCTCCAGAATAGACAATACCAGAGCAGAGTTGTCCGATGTTCCTGTTGGTTGCCTGATGTTTCTGTTGAATGCCTTTGCAACACACTTAAGACTACTCTTCTTCCTCCCTATCAAGGTTGTGTGCGTCCTTTCCACTCCTACACTCAGCGACTAAGCTTGAATGATCTCAAAGGTGTCGCGATCGCCAATCCGATAAAACAAGAAATCAGAATCGAGGGTGAGAATTTGACGATATCCTGTCTTTTCAGCCACTAAAACCAGGGTTGCATCTGCCAAATCCATGGGTCTATCGCAATATTGTTCCATCAACGCCAACAAACGGCTGTAGTCAGCCTCCTGGATTTCGCAAACAGTCAGCAGTTTATCTAAAAGTAGCTGCCCTAGATGTTTTTGCATTTTCCAGCCGCCACGGTGAAGAGCAAGATACATGGCTTCCGTCAGGCAAGCCCAAGTTGTGATGAGTGGTTTCTCAAGACGCACGATCGCATATTTGTAAGTACTATGCTGAGGTTGAGTTCGATCCACTAAACAAAGCAAGATCCCTGCATCACACAGGATCATAGCTCTAGCCCTTGTTTTCGATACTTGTTGAGCAAAAGTTGCTGATAGGGGCTGCTTGGTTTCGGTGGAACTATATCTAAATGATCGACAGACTCAAACCATTTTGCCCAAGTTTTAGTGATGTTTCTTTGAGGATTGTCACTGGCTACAGATTGATGCTGGCGCGTTATACCATCAATAAAATCGCTAACCTCCTGCAAGAGCCAATCTGGAAGTTGCTGCAATTTGGCAATAGTGGTTTCGCGAACACCCATAACAACTCTCAAAGTAGTAAGGTTTCTTAACTTTGATAAAAAGCTCTCATATCGTTGAGGATTTGAGAACGATGGAAAATCTATTCACTGAAGGCAATGTTTAACGATGTGCCGAACTCACCCTAAGCCAGATTTGGCTTCTTCAGCAACTTGGTCTACGGGATCTTGAGCTAGGGTTTCCAAAATGATTTTGGCTTCAGGGGTTGCCAATCGACCCAAGGCTTGGGCAACCCGATAGCGAACTTGCCAATCGGGGTTTGCTGCATGACTGGTCAGGAGCGGCACAGCGCGGGTATCGCCCAGTTCACCAAAAGAACCGATCGCTGCCATTTGCATCAGTTCATTCGGCGATGCGATCGCGTCTTCCAATAGTTCAAAGCCGCGTGGATCGCCCAATTCTCCCAATGCTGCCACAATGCTGAATTTGACCAGCCATTCTGGACTGGTGTTATACAGAAATCGTAAATCTTCAAAGGCTTCGGTCAGTTTCAGTGCGCCAATCGAATCGGCAGCGGCGGCTTGCACATCCGGTTCGGCATCTTGTAGGCGATCGCGCAGGGTTTCCAAAATTTTTGCCCGATCTTGGCTGCCCAAGGACGATAGCTGACTGACAGCGGCATAGCGTACCCTGGGATTCAGATCGTCCACCGCTTGCAAAATCATCCCAAACGTAATGCTGGGGTCGAGCGTTCGCATTTGGTTGACGGCTCTGAGGCGATCGCCCAGATCGGGAGAATTTAAAAGAGTTTTAACAGAGTCAGGCGTAATATCCATAAAAATTGCTTATTAATAAATTGTTCTTAAAAAAGTAACTCGCTTTTCCTATTCCCTATTTCCTCTATCCTTGATCCGCCGCCATAGAGAGGATGATATCGCCACGAGTGAGAATACCGATCACGCGATCGCTGTCATCCACCACCGGTAAGCGACGAACGGTGCGATCGTGCATTAACTGGGCGGCATCTCGCAGGGGTTGATTGGCAGCGATCGTCACCAGATGGTCACTGGTCATGGCTTCTCCCACGGTTTCACCCAACGCTTTATGCACTTCCCGCTCATATTGGGCAGGGTTTTCGAGGTAGATGACGCTATCTAAAAACATAATGTAGGGCGGCATGGTGGCTCCTGTTTCGCGCCACATCAAATCTGTTTCAGAAATCACGCCGACCAGTTTGCCAGCCTCATCGACTACAGGCAGACCGCTAATGCGCTTTTCTGCCAATACTTTGATCACCTCAATCAGCGGCGTATCGCGGGTCGCTGTAATCGGGTCGCGGGTCATTACATCCCCAACGGTCTTAGCCATAATTCGCAGGTTCTACACAAGGTCTGAACCCATTGTAGGGAATAGCGGCGATCGCCCAACCAGACTCAACAGGTTGTTACATCAGTTACAGGTCTAGCCAGATGAACTTTGAATTGCTTAAATTGCAAAAACAAGGGACTTAAGCCCCTTGTTTGCACGTTTTGACTTTTATTAGGATTGCAACCTAAGTAACGATTAGCTTAACTATTGCGGATTAGTGCCCACTCGGTTGGGTACAGTCCAGTAGTAAATTGTTTTACCTTGAACCTCAACCGTTTTCTCCGGTTTCCAATCGCCCATATCGAAAGCATGAGAAACAATCCGAGTACCCGGTTTAAGTTGCTGCAATTTGGGGCGTAGTTTTAGGTTGATGTTGGGTAGTAGATACAGCGTTACCACGGTTGCATCATTGAAATCTGTTTGAAACAGATCTTGCTGGCGAAACTCAACAAGATCCGTGACTCCTGCGCGTCGGGCGTTTTCATTCGCTTCTTTCACCCGTTCTGGATTCAGGTCTACTCCCACTCCTCGTGTGCCAAACTTTTTGGCGGCGGTAATGACAATTCGTCCATCTCCACTGCCAAGGTCGTAGAGGCGATCGCCCTGTTTCACATTAGCAAGGCTCAGCATTCGATCAACTACTGCTTGCGGGGTAGGCACATAGGGCACATCAAGCTGTCGCTCAGGTAGGATCTGTGCTTGAGTGTTTTGAGCAACTTCGTTAGATTGCTGGGCTTCTGCAATGTCCTGCTGCTGGCTACATCCAACAATTCCCATGCTAAAACATCCCACACCTGCCATTAAAACTAACAATGTTTTTTGAAAGATCATGATCAAACTCTCCTTTTGTCTATGAATTACAGCAATTAAACGAGCGCAATATATTCACAATTCATGTTGAGCGGTTTTCCATTTAAGTCCGCCTTAGTCCTATCCTTGAAGAAACTTTGACTAGGTTTTGCGCTGTTGGGTACGCTCCCACCAAAGCAGGGGAATGCCAAGGGCAACGACAATCATTCCGGCGATCGCGCCCTTTCCGGTATAAGCCACGCTGGAGTAAAGCAGATAGCCACAGACCCCGCAGAAGAGCAAAGGAGTCAGCGGATAGAACGGCACTTGAAAAGGGCGTTGGCGCTCAGGCTCTCGATAGCGCAACACCAACAGCGAAAGCCCACTAAGCAAGAAGAAGAACCAGAAGACTGGAGCCGTATATTCGACCATTGTTTCAAAACCCTTGCGGGTCGTTGTGCCAAGCATCACCAGCGCTAGGGTGATGGCGGCTTGCAATAGGTAGGCTGTCTTGGGGGCGCTAGGGCGTTGTTCCCACTGTCCTAGCCGGCTGAATAGCGAGAAATCTTGACCGAGGGCAAAGTTTGTGCGGGCACCCGTGAAAATTGTGGCATTGATAGAACCCAGCGTAGAAATCGCAATTAGGAAACTAATAAATTTGGCTCCGGGTTCACCAAACGCACGCCGCATCAAATCGGCTGCCACTGCACTAGACTGTGCCATCCCTTCCAGCCCTAACCCTTGTAAAAATGCAAGGTTAATCAGCAAAAAAATCACTGTGATAATGCCAAGACTCCACAGTAAAGACCGCACAATGTTACGCCTGCCGTCATGAATTTCTGCTGAAATGTAGGCAGCTTCATTCCAACCGCCATAGGACAACAAGACAAACAGCATTGCTAGCCCCCAGTTTGTGGTTTGCGAAGTAGCAGGAATAGGACTGGCTGGAGAAGCGCTGAATAGTAATCCCACCCCAACGACCAGCAACAAGCCTACAACTTTGGCAACAGTTAGAATATTTTGGGTTCGCTTGCCCTGCTGTAAACCGATGACGTTTAATGCTGTGAGTAGGGCGATCGCGAGGGCGGCATAAATTGAGGCTGAAAAAGTACCGAGGGGCAAAAGTTGCGATGCATAATCTCCAAAGACAAATGCCAGTAGCGCGATCGAACCCGTCTGAATAATAGTCAACCGTGCCCACGCAAACAGAAAAGCAGTATTGCCACCAAATGCACGTTTGAGGTAATAGTAACTTCCCCCAACATTGGGATAGGTCGTCGCCAACTCGGCATAGCAAAGTGCCCCGACAATCGAAACTGCGCCACCCATCAGCCAAGCGCTCAATAAAGCGGTGCCATTACCTGTGTTGGCAGCCACTAATGCGGGTGTTTCAAAAATTCCTGCTCCAATCACAATCCCAACAATCAGCCCTACCGCATCCGCTAGGGTTAAAGCAGGTTTAGGAGATGACAAATCGGCAAGAATTGGCTGTTTTAGTAATACATGATTTCCACGTTTACTCACAAATTTATCTCCCGATTTTGGTTTTTTTGCCGTGTTTCTGATCTCTACAGGTGAGTTGCTAATTTGTTGAAATGTTGAATGACACCTTGGGCATTCTGTAACTATATAAACTGGATAAAGCTATCAAAAAGAAAAGCCATTTGAACTTATGTTTTGAAGAGCTTAAATCTTTTGAAGATTGATAACCAGCAGAGCTAATCGATACAAGAACCAAGGTCAAGTTGGATGATATGACCATAGACTTAGCATTATTTTAGAACGCTTTATATCTTGCTTCTAGAGGTTATCTTGCTAGTGCGATCGCACTTTTGCGAGCTTCAAAACCTTTATCATGGTAAGTAAGTCGCCAAACAACTTCGTCTCTCTAATGGACGATTATCTTTGGAATAAATCAAGCACTAGGGCTGAATCAAATTCGCTTTTTATATGCACTAATAAATGGCTTTGACGAAATATAAAAAATGAAAAACTGCTTTAAAGAATGGACTTAAAGTGACATTCCTAAATTTTTAGCTGCTATTTTCTAGTCTCTGCGCTATTACTTCCTTCTAGTAAGAATAAGTGCTTTCGGCATAGACTTCTTCTTCAGATTCATGCTCTTGATCAACAAATTCTTGAACCCGAATCCGATAATCTCGTAGGGTTTCGTCTACCCAGTTGCGATCGGGGCTGTTGGCAAAAATATGAACTAACGGCTCTCCAGCATCGGGCAAAATCAGCACCCAGCCATCAGAGCGATAATCAAAGATTTTCACGCCATCCACCAGTTCTAGAGACTCTACAGGGTGAGTTTCGACCAGGTGTCGCATGAGCGAACCTTTGGTTGCCCAGGGGCAGCGGACAACGTGGGTTTTATGGCTGATGCGCGGTAACTCTGCCCGAATTTGTCCCAGCGATCGCTCTTGAATGGTCAACAGTTCAATAATTTTGGCAATACAAAACATGGCATCAAAACCGGGATGCAGGTGAGGAAAGATGAACCCCATCTCACCACTGCCGCCTAAAACCACATTGGCGTTCGTTTGGCAGGTTTCCATCAGGGCAGTCGGGTTTGCCTTCGTGCGAATCACCCGCCCATCATGGCGACGGGCAATATGTTCTACAGCGCTAGAGGCATTCACAGGAACCACAATCGTGCCTCTAGGAGTTTGGGTCAACATCATTTCTGCCATCAGTGCCGTCAGCATTTCGCCGCGAATACTGCTACCCGCTTCATCCACCAAAATTAGCTGTTCGCCATTGGCATAAACCTGTACACCAAAGTTTGCCTTCAGCGCTTCCACGACGTGCCCCAACTGGCTTAACAAGGTTTCGCGGTTTGAGTTGGTCGGTGCAACCTGACTGAGGCTAGCATTCAGCACAACAGCATCGCAGCCAAATTTGGCAAGAATTTGGGGCAGCACGGCTCCCGACACGGCGTAGACGTAATCAATCACCACTTTGGAACTGCTGTGGCGAATCGCTTCCACATTCAGGTGGCGCTCAAAACTGATGCCGTATATATCTAGCATTTGGTTGGCGTAGGCAACGTTCCCAATTTCATGCATCTGAGCGCGACGAAAATCTTCTTTAAAGTACGCGCCTTCGATTTTCTTTTCGCGGGCTTTGGAAATGTTGATGCCTTTGTGGTCAAAAAATTCGATCAAGATATGGTCGGGGCGCTCTGGATGGACGCGGACATGAATACCTCCTGCAATCGCGATCGTCGGCACAATCGATCGCGCGACTGGAATGGCTGTGGCTTCCAGGTTTTGGATATTCACCCCAACGGACATTAACCCTGCAATCAGCGATCGCGACACCATCCGCGAAATCGTTCGCTGATCGCGAGAAACCGTCACATGGGAACCCGATTTGAGCGTGGAACCATAGGCTGCTCCCAGTTTGACGGCAAATTCTGGCGTAATGTCAATGTTTGCCAGACCAGACACGCCCCGCTGTCCAAACAGATTGCGATAGGCAGCCTGTCCCCAAATCAAGTTGATGTTGAGAATGGCACCGGGTTCTACTCGTTTGCTGGGCCACACCCGCACACCAGGGCTAACCTGCGCTTCTTCGCCAATCGAGGAAAGCGGACCGACAACGGCACCTTCCAGCACATGGGCACGGCGATCGACCCTAGTGCCCCGCGCAATCACACAGGCTCTTAAGTGGGCTTCTTCCCCGACGATCGCGCCATTCCACACAATCGGGCGCTTTAGATTTGCCTCCGCCCCCACCGTGACGTTATCGCCAATCACCGTGCCGCCTTCAATCAACACCCGTGCCCCAATTCGGCAATTGCTGCCAATCATGGCAGGCGCTTCGATCTGTGCGGTTGGGTCAAGGTAAGTGTTTTGTCCAATCCAAACACCGGGCATCCGCTCTTCGTAGGCAAAATCGAGCTTAACTTTGCGAAATAAGCCGTCGTATTGAGCTTCGCGATAGGCATCCAAATGACCGACATCGCACCAGTACCCATCGGCAATGTAGCCAAACATCGGTTCCCCTTCTTGCAGCATCAGCGGAAACAAATCTTTAGAAAAATCGCTTTCGTGGTTTTCTGGCAAATACTTTAATACCTCTGGTTCCAGAATGTAGATGCCCGTATTGACCGTATCGGAAAAAATTTCGCTGCTGGACGGTTTTTCGAGAAAGCGACAAATGCGATAGTTTTCATCGGTAATCACCACACCGAATTCTAGAGGATTGGGAACGCGGGTCAGAATCAGCGTGGCTTGAGATCGGTGTGCTTTGTGAAAAGCGATCGCGTCCTTCAGGTCAAAATCCGTAATACTGTCGCCACTGATCACCAAAAACGTATCATCCAGCAGTTCCGCAATATTTTTAACGCAACCTGCTGTCCCCAAGGGCTGATCTTCCTCAACCGCATAGGTCATTTGTACGCCAAAATCACTACCATCCTGAAAATAATCCCGCATGACATCGGGCAAATAGTGGAGCGTGGTGATCACTTCATTAATCCCATGGCGCTTCAGTAAATTAATGATGTGTTCGGCGATCGGACGGTTGAGAATCGGAACCATCGGCTTCGGAAGGTCACACGTCAACGGTCTTAATCGAGTTCCCGATCCTCCTGCCATCAAAACTGCTCGCATACGCCCTCAAATGGTATTGTTCTCAATGGAAAATTTTTTCTCAATGGAAAAAGCTGTAACTCTTGAAGAGTTGAGTTTTCTATAGTTTTGTAGCGTTATGCCTTCAAGGTATCCTCCGGACGCAAGGAATGCTACCTAAACCGGAACATCGTAAAACCTTGTTACATCAATCTTGTTACATCAATACTGCTGGACATCTTGATTTCTGTAGGTAGGATAAAACAGAGTAGTAAGTCTAACTAGCCATTTCAAGAGGTCGTTCAGCTATGGGAATCATTGGTATTCTTGCGTCTGTTGTTTACGTTGGTGGTATTTGGAAGTTTTGGACGGGATTTAATCGCACCAATTTTAGTCAAGGTCGTTGGTATTTAGCACCCCTCTGGCCCATTTTGATTTTCAACAAACCTTACCGCCAAAACTTTAATAAAGCCTTGAAAGGCTGAGGTGTTTTCTAGCAAACGAAATACCTGTAAGGGCAGGTTTGTAGTGGATTGGTTGGCAGAACCCTGTAGATCTTGGCTAAACCTGCCCCAACAATAGCGGTATCTTTTCTCCCAAAAATCTTCTGAAAGGATTGGATGTCTAACAAAAACAAGCGTCTTTCATCTCAAGCGGATTTCAACGATGGGTTTGGAGTGTTGCGCGATCGCCCGGTCGATTGGGAAAGCCACATCGCCGCGATCGCGTTCCGCTTTAATCAAGAGTATCAAGGTACGACGGCTGACCTGCCTGATGAAGTGAAAGCAATGCCGATTTACCAAGAGCGGCTCTCTGGATTGCTGCAAAGCAAGCTCACTTCTCCCTTTTGGCAAGTGGCTAAACCGCAAAAAAAACAGCACTGCCTAGATATTGGCTGTGGAGTCAGCTTTTTGATCTATCCTTGGCGCGAGTGGGATGCAGTTTTCTATGGGCTGGAAGTGAGTACGGAAGCGCGGAATCTGCTCAATTCACGCGGACCGCAATTGAACTCCAAATTGTTCAAAGGAGTAGAACTCGCAACTGCCCACAACATGCCTTACGAAGCGAACCAATTTGATTTGGCGATCGCGACAGGAGTTAGCGCCTACTATCCGCCAGAGTATTGGGGCATGGTGCTAGCTGAAGCTAAACGGGTTTTGAAACCGGGCAGTTCTTTTGTGTTTGATGTGGTCGATCCGGATATGCCGCTGGCAGAAAACTGGGCAATTTTGGAAATGTACTTGGGCAGCGAAGTTTTTTTAGAGCCTTTGGAAATCTGGAAAAAGCTTGTTCAAGACGCGGGAGGCAAGATCATTAAAACCTTGCCTGGAGAGGTTTTTCAGCTTTGGAAGGTGAGTTTTTGAGCGAGGTGAGAGGCAAAAGGCAAGAGGCGAGAGGGATGTTTGTTCATCATCGGACGGTGCGATTTCAGGATACGGATGCGGCGGGAGTGGTGTATTTTGCGAATGGGTTGGCGATCGCCCATGAAGCCTATGAAGCGTCGCTACAAGCCGCAGGAATTGACCTGAAGGCATTTTTCCAAGGATTCTCTGTGGCGGTGCCGATTGTTCATGCCAGCGTGGATTTTTTGCGCCCAATCGCGGTGGGCGATCTCCTGGAGATTCATCTCACTCCTCATCAGATCTGTCCTAGCGAATTTGAAGTTCACTATCAGATTTATTTAGAACCTATCTCCAATAAACCGGTAATCAAGGCAGTCACTCGCCATGTTTGTATCAATGCCCAAACTCGAACTCGACAGGAATTATCGGTAATGTTGCTGGCTTGGCTAGGTCAGTATGCGGCACCAGTCGCCGGAGTTCCTGCCGATTAAGTTTGCCTTGAGCATTGCGGGGCAGTTGTTCCACGGCAATCCAGTGTTTTGGCAGCTTGAATTTGCTCAAGCGGTTTTCCAAGGCAGACTTTAGAGTTGCGACGGTTAGATTAGCGGCGGTTGGTACATAAATGGCAGCGATCGCTTCTCCCCAGTGGCGATCGCTCACGCCAATCACGCCCACATCTTGCACCAGTCCCGTTGCCAAAATCGCCGCCTCCACTTCTGCCGGGAATACATTTTCGCCGCCAGTGATGATCTTGTCGCTCCGCCGCCCGACGATGTGCAGGTAGCCGCGCTCATCCAACCAGCCGAGGTCATCTGTGGAAAAAGTGCTGTCGCCAAATAGTTTTGGATAGTAGCCCAGCGCTAATGATTGAGCGGCGATCGTCACTACTCCCGTTTGATTTTCCCCCAGCACTTCCCCTGTTGCGACGCTGCGTATCGTGATTTGAGCATGGGGCAATGCTTGACCACAGCTTGTCATACCCTGTAAAAAATCGGCTGGCTTGAGTGTTGCCACCTGAGATGCGGTTTCCGTCATGCCGTAGGTAGGCGCAAGCGGAATATTCAGTCTCCGAGCTTGTTCTAAAAACTCTGACCCAGCAGGCGCGCCGCCGAGAAGGATAGTTTTGAAGCGGACAAGGGATGAAGCGGAGGAGGGTGGAGGAGTGGTGGGGTAGAGGGGTGGTGGGGTAGAGGGGTGGTGGGGTAGAGGGGTGGTGGAGTGGAGGGGTGGTGGGGTAAATAAATCGGAAGCGTGGAGTAGCCGCTGGAGTTGCGTTGGGACGAGGGACAGAAAGAAATCAGCGGGGTCAAAAGGCAGTTGGGATGACTCCAGAGTTTTATACGGGATGAGAGCGAACTTGCCGCCAGAGGTGAGCGATCTCACAAATTGCATCAAGCCGCTAACGTGATAAAGCGGCAAAACACAGCAGGAGTGAACCCGCTCTACGCCAAAGTATTTCTGGAAGCCTGCAACGGAAGCCAGGAGAGTCTCCCAGGTGTACATGGCAAAGCGAATCGTGCCAGAGGAACCGCCGGTGGGGATGCAAATTAAAGGAATTGCGAATTGCGAATTGCGTTCGCGTAGCGTTGACCTAGGAGATATTGTGAATTGTGAATTGCGTGTAGAGAAACTTTTCTGGTAGATGAGATCTGGCTGGATTAGGGCGTGGGCTTGTGCCCATTCGGAGGCTGTCCAGGTGGGGTTACAGAGGAAGAGATGGCAGTTTGTGGTGCAGGCGGCGATGAATTTTGCCAGGAAGTGAATAGGGTCGGATTCATCGAGAAAAATAACGGGGGGATAGGGCGATCGCGCTTTTGTTTGGTGCAATTCTGCGATCGCCTGACTTGCCAAGTTTAGAAAAGCGTGACGTTCCTGCCCAATCAGCCAGTCTTCACCTGAGCGTTGCTCCAAGTACTCCCATGCCCCTTTCATTTTCCCCTCCTCACTAAGAAAAACCGCACATTGGGTAACTTGAATATCTCGAATATGATGAAAATAGGTTGTTTAAGAATCATGGTTTCTGAGAATGCACCGTTTGTCTAAATTGATAGGTAATATTGCGACCCTCAGTATCGCGGGTGTCGTGTCACTTCCTCACGTTGCCTTTGCAGCCCTTGCCTCTGATCAATCGGGTGAGGCTGCGATCGCCCTGCCCAATGCTGCCACTGATACACCTCTTACGCCTCTTACGCCTTTGCAAAGTCCACTGCAAGATTTAGAGCTTGAGTTGCCGCCTGCGAATTTAGAACTGAAACCACTATATAGCCCAGAACCGTTTCAACCGCCCAAACAAGAACAACCCCTGCGTTTGGAGATTAAACTCAGTCGCCGCCAAGTCACCTTATATCGAGGTACTACTGCGGTCAAAAGCTACGCGATCGCGGTGGGTCGTGCTGGCTGGGAAACCCCCACAGGAACCTTTCAAGTCAAACAAATGTTTCGGAATCCGACGTGGATTCATCCCCTCAAAAAAGGAGTGATTATTCCAGGTGGCGATCCAGAAAATCCTTTAGGGCGCTATTGGATCGGGTTTTGGAGCGATGGAAAAAATTGGATTGGCTTCCATGGCACGGATAATCCAAAATCTGTCGGAAAAGCAGTATCCCATGGCTGCATTCGGATGTATAACGCAGATATCGAACAGCTTTTTAAAAAGGTTAGCTTGGGAACTGAAGTGAAAGTTGTGAAATGAGAAATCCAGGTTTCGGATTTCAGGTGTCGAAAACTCAAAACTCAAAACTCAAAACTCAAAATATTTCCTACGGAAACGCTACGCGAACAAAACTCAAAACTCAAAACTCAAAACTCAAAACTCATTCCCCCTTAATTCTGCCCAACCCTTAATCCAGTTCAAAATTTCATGATTAACGATCTCCGGACATTCATCATGGGGACAATGTCCTGCATTTTCAATTTCTATGAGTTTTAAGTTCGGGTTATATTTCACAAACAGTTTTGCCAATGTAGGCGGCACCATCGCATCTTGCAATCCCCAAAACAACAATATGGGAATCGTCAGAGTGGGTAATACTGCTTTTGCCGTGTAGTCTCGCGTGGATTTTCCAGTCGATCGCACCATGGCTCTGAGCGCTTTTACCGCATTGCGATCGTAGGCAGGCGTAGAAAACATCTCCACTAACTCATCCGTCACAGCCGACTTCCCAGCATAAGCTTGGCGTGCCCAAAACAAGCGAACGGCTTGCGGATGACGCACGAGCCAAAATACTCCATCAAAAATGAGTGGAAATGTCACGATCCACTTGGTTAGGGCAAAAGCAGGACGGGAAAGCGGTTTGAGTGCGGCGATCGCCTGCTTAACCAACGGCGACACTTCCAATACCGACGCATCCGGTAAATTGAGCATGACAATTCCACTGACCATCTCTGGATGGGCTGCTGCTACCGCCAAAGCCACTAAAGATCCAATCGAATTTCCGACTAAAATGACAGGCTGCTTCACAAACGATCGCCAGAAATCATACACCTGCTCCACCCATAGCTCCACCCCAAAAGCAGCAGTTACCTTTTCAGACGCACCAAACCCCAATAAATCCACTGCATAAACCGTGTGGTGCCGCCCCAATTCAGACAAATTGTGCCGCCAGTGACCAATGGAGCCACCAAAGCCATGCAGCAGCAGCAATGGCGTTGAACTAGGACAAGCAGAGCGCACACAGGTATAGCGGGTTTGCCATCCACGCCAAATCCAATCTCGTTGATTGCCTAATCGTTGGTGCCAGAGAGGAGGAGTCGTCGTCACCATTTCTTAACCAATATGTAAATAAATCCCAACAATTACTTCATCTATCTTCATCATAAACTTCCTCTGAAATTCAGAAAAATATCCAAATAAAGTTTTAGCCAAAAGGTTTTGGACAATCATCTGACTAAAAATTTTATAAACAATCCCCAGAAAACAAAGCAGAGTGAGTAAAATGTCAGATACAATCATGTGTCCAAGGATCTAAGCAATGCCTTTACTCCTTCAAATGGGCAATGGTTGCCTTAGATCTCTGCCAAAAGCCAGGTTGCAACCAGACTACGCATTAGTTTATGGTTGCTATCTGACTCCAATTATTCTCTCTAAAACTGCCTGTGACTGGAAATAGACCGACACGCGACCTCCCAACTATCAATGAACGGATTCGATTCCCTAAGATTCGAGTGATTGATTCTGACAACTCACAACTGGGAATCATGACTCCTCGTGAAGCTTTACAGCTTGCTGAGGAGAAGGAACTAGATTTGGTTTTGGTGACTGACAAGGCAGATCCCCCTGTTTGCCGGATTATTGATTACGGCAAGTTTAAGTTTGAACAAGAGAAGAAAGCGAAAGAAGCAAAAAAGAAGCAGCATAACGTTGAAGTCAAAGAAGTGAAGATGCGTTACAAGATTGAGAAGCATGACTACGACGTGCGGATCAATCAAGCAAAGCGCTTTTTGCAAGATGGCGACAAGGTGAAAGCAACCGTGATGTTTCGGGGTCGCGAGATTCAACATAGCGACATGGCAAGAGATTTGCTGTCTCGCCTAGCGAATGATCTGCAAGAATTTGCTGAGGTTCAACAGTTTCCCAAACAGGAAGGGCGCAACATGATGATGTTATTGGCTCCTAAGAAGTAGCTAGTGATTGCGGCGATCGCAGGTTGACGATTAAAATTTCTGCAACGAAACGAATCTGCATCTCTACAATAAAGACCATTCAGGGCACTTTAATGAAAGTGATGCTCGACTGTTGGCAGAGTGAATGGGACTAATTGATCAATGGTTTTCTAAAGACGGCTGGAAGCAACCGCTGCTACAAGGGTTTAACCTCCGAGCAGAAGAGGCGGAGCGAACATTTTTGATGTTTGCTTTTTATGCAGCCACGTCTATCGGGTTAGTTTGGTTAGAGGCAATTACAGCCGATCTGTTTCTGAGCGAATATAAAGCAGAAGGGCTGCCTTGGATTTATATCGCCAGCGCAGGCATTGGCTCAGGGCTAAGTTTTGTCTATTCTCAGCTTCAAAAGGCGCTGCCGTTACGCCGTGTGATTGTGATTATTGCGCTGCTGATGGCGGCTCCACTGCTCCTATTTTGGCTGGGATTGAGCGCCCAAGCGGTTTACCCATTTGAGTTTTGGAAGGTGAGTACAGTCGGCATCACCATTTTTCTGATGCGACTATGGGTAGAGGCACTAAATGTTCTCAATGATCTGAATACGGCAATTACTGCAAACCAGTTGTTTAATATTCGGGAAATTAAGCGCACCTATCCGTTGATCAGTAGCGGGATCTTAGTGGCGGATGTGATTAGTGGCTTTTCCTTGGGTTTCATGATCAGGCTGGTGGGCAACCTGGAAAATATGGTGCTGCTGTCCTGTGGGATGATGGCGATCGGGGCAGGAATCCTTTTTTACCTGAGTAATGCGTATCAACAGGCGTTTCCAGACTTTTTGCGGCGGCGATCGGGATCAGAAGATCAAGCCTCTGAGTTCTCAACGAATCGCTCAGTTCAAGGTTCTTTACGCCGCTACGTCATCCTGTTGTATTTGTTTTTTATCTTGTCTCAGGTGCTGTTCCTGCTAATCGATTTTCGGTTCTTAGGAGCGCTAGAAGAATTTTCGACTTCAGAGGGGCAAATTGCTGCATTTCTAGGTGTTTTCAACGGCATTCTAGGCATTTTTGAGGTGACAATGCAGTGGCTCGCTTCCAGTCGCTTGATTGAACGGGTGGGTGTCTTCTTTGCTTCGCTGTTGTTGCCAGGTGGAATCGGCATTCTCAGTGCTTTGGCAATTTCTAGTTTGGCGTGGCAAGCTCCCTTAGTGAGCCAATGGGCATGGACAGTACCCCTATTTCTAATTCTGCTTGCCCTAAAATTTTATGATGAACTGCTGCACTATACGTTATTTGCTAGTGTGGGTCCGGTGTTGTTTCAACCTGTGCCTGAGGGGGTTCGGAGCCATGTACAGGCGATGGTGCGAGGGGTGGCGGAGCCATTGTCTACAGGGGCGACTGGGGTCGCGTTATTAACGTTGGGTTGGTTTTTGGGCGATCGCCAGCTTAATATTTTGTTTCCAGTCATGCTAGTTCTGTCGCTAGTCTGGATTTTGGTAATTTTGCTGCTGCGAGCAAAGTATGTCAATCTTCTAGTGATTAGTGCAGACCGTGGGCAACTAACGCGGGATGTGGATGAGCTAGAACTGCGGCGAAAACTGTTAGAAACCCTCGAAAAGCCAGGACCCGAAAAACGTAAGGAATCCTGCATTGATTTTTTAAGTAAAGTCTATCCCAAAAGTGCCTGTGAATTATTAGCCCCTCGCTTGATGAATTTTTCACCGACTCTCCAGCGAAAAAGCCTAGAAGCAATGCTGCTGTATCCAAATGCGGCGGCTTTAGGACAGGTAAAAGAACTGATTGATCAAGCTCCTTCTGCCAATGTACTGGCTTTGGCGCTACGGTTTGTTTGGATTACGGAAGAAGACCCAGACATTCGTCGCCTGCGCGTTTATTTGAAATCGGAAGTTGATCCGGTGGTGCGGGGCACTGCTTCTTCGCTGATGATGCGTCAGGGTGATTCGACTCAAAAGGCAGAGGCAACTAATACGTTGCGGCGAATGCTGACTCATAAGTCTGAGAAAGAGCGGGTGATGGGCTGTCGGGCATTAGGGGAGGCGGTCTATTTACAAGCGCTGCGAATTTATATTCCTAAATTGTTGCAAGATGAATCTCTGCGGGTGCGGTGGGCAATTTTGGATGCGATCGCCGCGACCCATTTAGAAGAGTTTTATCCATCGTTACTGCGCGGCTTGCAGTATAAATCTACGCGGGATGCTGCACTCAAAGCGCTGGTAAGGTTGCACAACGAAGCATTGCCCATGTTGATCGACTTGGTAGAAGACGTGCAAAAACCAGATATTGTGCGGCTTCATGCATGGCAAGCGATCGGGTTGATTGGCACTCCAGAGGCACTAGATGCACTGATTTCTCATTTGGTGGTGGCATGGGGAAATAACCGCCGTAATATTCTCAGAATTTTGCTAGAAATACCGGGCGAAGCGGGGATTGAAAGTACTTTAAAACAAATAGGGCGAAGTGGCGTAGAACAACTGATTGACCAAGAACTGATGTTTATGGGTCAGATATATGCAGCGTTATTAGATTTGTCGCCGCAAGCTATGTGGATGCGGGAGGCAGATTTACTGAAACGGGCGCTGGAAGGGCTGCTGATAGATGCTCAGGAGAGACTATTTTTATTGATGCAATTTTTGTATCCCATTGGGGCAATTAAGGCAGCAGCGTTTAATCTCCAATCTGCGTCTCGTAGTAATATGGCACGCGGCTTAGAAATTTTGGATAATACGTTGGATATTCCCAATAAGCGAGCTTTACTGAGTATTTTGGATCGGAATTCTGAGGAGGAAAAGCTAAGAAACTTGTCGGAAATTTTTGAAGATCAGCGATCGCTACCCAGCGATCGCCTGCGCCAGTTATTAGAACTGCGTCATTTTTTATCAGATTGGGCGATCGCCTGTTGTTTTCATCTCGCAAAACAAGCGCACTGGAGCCTGACCAGCGAACAAGCAGTCGCGTGTTTACGTCATCCTAAAGGGTTTGTGCGAGAAGCGGTGATATCCTACCTATGGATGGCATCGCCCAGGGCAATGCAGACGTTGCTGCCGCTTTTACAAAAAGATCCTGATCGTCTAGTCATAGCCCAAGTTAAGAAAATGCTCAGAGAACTTGAGCTAAAAAAAGGAAATTCTACTGAAGTTACTGGAAAAGCTTCAATGAATTTATTAAATATTTCAAATCAGTCCGGATTTGAAACAATTTAGTAATGCATCCCTATGGTTGTGGAAATTCTGCTAATAATGGCTTTATTCAGTAAGTTATTTCTATTGGAACCAGGCAATCGCCCGCCTCATTTGCATCGCCGCTATGCTCTCTAGTTTTGAACGGGTTCTGTTTATTCGAGAAGTCCCAATTTTTAAAGAACTGCGGGAAGAATTTTTGGTGCGCCTTGCCTCCGTAATGGACGAGCTTGCTTTTCCGAGTCACCATACTATTTTTACCCAAGGGCAAGAAGGGCGATCGCTCTACATTGTGGTATCTGGCAAGGTGCGCGTTCACATTGAAAGCCAAGAACTCGTGCAGCTTGAGCAAGGAGCGTGTTTTGGAGAAATGTCTTTGTTTGATGCCGAACCTCGCTCAGCATCAGTCACAACGCTAGCGCCCTCAGAATGCCTCATCCTGACTCAGCAGCAGTTATATGAGGCGATCGAAGAAACTCCAGGAATTGCTGTGAACATTATTCGATTACTATCTCGGCGGATTCGTGAACTCAATCAAAAAATGAATGCAATGCAAAGTTCGATTGGTGCCCCACCGCCCCCAACGCGACTCTATAAGCCGGCTCAACTGCGTTAAGCAGTTTCCATCCAATCAAAAATTCGGTCTAGGTCTTCCAAAGTAACCAAGCCATACTGCCACAGAATCATGGGCAACAAGCTTGGGGTAAATTCTTGATGCCGTTGCGCGATCGCGATCGCGCTATCAGAAATTGCCAATTCTTCTTTCAAAAATTGGATCAATCGTGCATTCACAACTCCTCCCTTTTTTAATTCCATCTTAATTAAAACACTAATTTTATAAACTTATGTAACAAACTCTCAGATTTCTTTTTTGTTTAACTAGCTTACTCGAAGGTTCCCTTTAAGAAAAGCAGAATTCTATTAAATTATTTTCAGACCTTAAAACTACATCAATTCTTCTTTTTACTGTTACGCAATTCATTGATGGATGAGCCGGGTGATTGCCGTACCAGGATAGACGCAAATCACTAAAACGCCCCAGATTTTCTTAGATGAAAATCTAGGGCGCAGTAGATGAGAGTCTAGAGCATGAAGCTTAGAGAAACCGCTTATCCAGTTGTCCGTCGAGCGTGATCCATAATTTTTTGCTTACGGTCAGAACTGTCGCCAGTAGAGCGCTTGCTAAAGTCTCCTGTGCTACGAGATAGATGTTCCAAGATGCGCTTTTTGCGATCGCTGTCAGTTGCCATAAAAAAGAACTCTACCGATTGCTGGAGTGATCTTCTTTATTTTAGAAATCTTCACATTGGTGTGCCAGTTACATCCCAAAAAGCTTTAAAGCTCTGCTCCGGTTTTGGGGGTTGCAACATTCATCGCCGTCAAAATTGCCTGCTGGCTAGCGCTTTGATAGATTCCCTTTAAGTGTTGCATTGCAGCTTGAGCCGCCTTTGTAGCCACCGTCGCATCGCCATCGCTGATTTTTAATGGAATTGTGCCTAATACGTCTAAAACCGTTTCACTGCTAGGGGGCGGTGCAATCACGACTAAAGAAGGTTCTAACTCATCAGCATAATGCCAAAATTTCTCTAGATTGAGGGCATAGGAAGACTGTGTAGCAGAGGGTTCAAATGAGTCTGCATTCTGAAGGTTAGACTCTTTATGTTCACCTTGGCTGCGGGTTTGGCGTAAAGCTTCAATAATTTGCTCCTTGCTTCGCCCGCGTAATTGAAAAAGAACGAAGGGATCTTCACCAAAGCGATCGCCCAACAGGTAATATACCGCCCCAATATGCTTACAAGGATTGGCGGGATCAGGGCAAGAACACCGACTATGAATATCAAACTTAGTAAACGGAAACAGGCTCAACCCATTCCCAGTAAATACTTCCTCAATGGTTTGCGGCATTTCCCCGGCTAGCAGCTTAGCAGAAAAAATCGCTCGCTGCGACATCGATTCAATCACATAACTCCACTGCTCATCCGTGAAAGGATCAAGTGATAATGTCACCTTGTAGGGTTCTGGAGCCGTTCCCTGAACCAAGGCTGCCACTTTTTCGCCGTTAAACTCAATGCTCAACACATTGCCTTCTCGTGCATAAATTCGCGCTCTTGCCAATCGACGCACCCAGCCAAAAGATTCCAAGACATCGATCCAGCGCTGTGCCCACCATTCGCGGATCGGTTGAGAATAGGCATCGGTCATGGCAGAAGTAGGGTAAAAGGAATAACGAAGTGCGAAGTCCGAATGCGGACAGAACACTAAAAGTGTCTTATTTAGAATCTACATTCAAAATGTCTCCTACGGAGACGCTACGCGAACAAAATTCAAAACTCAAAACTGTATAACAAAGTATGCTGAGGGCGATGTTGATTCAGAGTTTAGGAGGGTTGCTTGGCGCGCAAACGATTGATTATTGAAATGGGGATGGGAGTTGATCAGCATGGGCAAGAGCCAACAGTTGCAGCGGCGCGTGCGGTGCGGAATGCGATCGCCCATAATGCGTTGCCGGGAGTATGGGAAGTGGCAGGGCTAAGCCATCCGAATGACATGATTGTGGTGGTTCAAGTGGGGGTTCCCTATCCTGAGCAGGTGAGGCAGGAAGAGGTGTTGGCGGTGCTGCCGTTTGGTCAAAAAACGTTGACCGTGGAGCTAGGGGGCATGGTAGTACAAGGACGGGCGATCGCTGAGTTAGAGGACAAAAACGATGAAATGCTCATTGCCGTTGCCTCGGTGACCGTTTGGGTAGACATTTAAAGAATATCTAAAAAATATCTAAAACACAGTGCTTAGAGGCGCTGAAGCAGGCTAAGCCCGTGAGTATCGCTGCCACAGGTATTCAGCAATCCATGGGTGGAGCTTAAGCGCTGTACTTGCTCAGTTTGACGCAGACTAGTGCGCCACGGAGACGGGTTGTCATAGGCATAGTAGGTTTCTACGCCACTAATCCCCAACGTGGCAGCAGCGGCAATTAGGTCGTCGGGAGATCGCCGATAACGACAGGGATGCGCCAATACTGCCAACCCACCTGCCGTATGAATACTAGCAATGACTTGAGCCGCAGACGCGATCGCGCCTTGGGGGGCGTGCTTCTGTAAGTAAGGCTCCATGACTAAATGATTGAAATCAAAGGCATAGCCCAAGATATGGACTTCGGTTTCTAACAATCTAGAAGTAACTTCAATTCCTGTCCACAAATGGGGCAGCGTGCTAACCCGATCAGGATTGGCTTGGATATAGTTAGCTAGCCAGACTTGCGCCCGTTTATATCCATCCACCGTGTGATGATCGGTAATGGCAAATCCTTGTAACCCAATCGCGATCGCTTGTTCCATCAATTTTTCTGGCTGCAACTGTCCATCCGAACAAACCGTGTGCATGTGAAAGTTAAACGATGTCGGGCAGCTTTCAGCGTGAATAGTCTCAAATACGCCCCTTAGCACCAGGGCATCCTGGGCAGTGGGCTTAGAGGAAACAGAATCCTCAACCAAATTTACGACAGCCATAGTTGCCTCAGAAGGGTAATGTGGGATGTCTTATCTTTGGCAAGACTTTAACACCTCCAATCCTATCTTAACCTTCTGTTACTTCTTGTTGTCTGCTTTACTGGGTTGCTAAGCGCTTGTCAATCCTCGTTAGCCCAATAGTTTCCAGTCTTTATCATTGGCTGATCAAACTTTTAAGGTTGCTTCACGTGATATGCGACTATCGCAACCCCCCTCACCCTAAATCCCTCTCCCAGAGCGGGAGAGGGACTTTGAACCATTTTTACTCCCCTTCTCCTGCCTTGGGAGAAGGGGGTGGGGGATGAGGGCTGACTTTAGTTCTACATCAGGTTACTTCATATGAAAAGAAGCTAATCAAGCCGAAGACACAGCGATCCGCAAGTTGCGCCCTAAGTTAGTCTAGGCGGAAGTTAAACGGCAATCGAGCGTAAGTTTCTGAAGGATCATTCATTCCTCTCAACACGGTGAAGTCTGCCTGAAGTTTGCCTAGCTCGTTGAAAACTGAATTTTTCGACCTGTTTTTTTGCAAGCTGGCGCTAGATAGATTTTTCAGCAGTGTTTCCCTGAGTCCGCGAGGTTCAGGAAACTCAGTAAGCTTCCAATCATCTCCCAGTTTTGCCCGTTGAGCCGCATCTTGAATGGCATCTTGCAGCCCGCCTATTTTATCCACTAACCCGATCGCCAATGCTTGCTTACCCGACCAAACGCGACCTTGGGCAACTTCTGCCACTTTTGCTTTTGGCAATTTGCGCGACTCGGCGACTTTGCTGACAAATCGGTCATAAATGCGATCGACGGTTTTCTGAAAAACGGCAAGTTCTGGCGGGGTGCGAGGACGAGTAATGCTAGAAATATCGGCATATCGCCCCGTTTTCACCACATCCCACGTTACGCCGTTGTCGTTTGCGATCTTTTGCACGTTAGGGCGCAAGCCAAACACGCCAATGGAGCCAGTGATCGTATTCGGCTGAGCAAAAATGCGATCGCTAAAGGTCGAAATCCAATAGCCACCAGAAGCTGCAATTCCTCCCATTGAAACGACCACGGGCTTTTTCTTGCGAGTTTGGATCACTTCCCGCTGAATCACCTCCGAGCCAACCACGCTGCCACCGGGACTATTCACCCGGATCACCACCGCTTTGATGTCATCGTCCTGCTGAATTTCTCGTAACTGTTGGGCAAAGCGATCGCCGCCTACCTGATCAGCATCGCCCTCTCCATCGACAATTTCGCCCTCGGCATACACCACCGCAATTTGATTTTTTGATTGCCGCTCTGACGCTTGGGCAACTTTGGCATAACTCTTCAAGCTGATCTGGCGAAAAGAGTCCTCATCTTTTTCCCCAAGCTGTTGAAGTTGACTAATCATTTCATCTTCATAGGCTAGCTTGGTCACCAACTTTTGCTTGACCGCATCTTCCGCATTTAAGACAGGTTGATTATCCGTAAGAGTCTGCAACTGAGTGGGAGTTAACTTTCGATCTTTACCCACGGCGGTTAAAAACTCACCCCACACATCCCCCAGCAGCGCTTGAGTTTGCTGGCGGCTTTCAGGGCTGCGTTTATCGGACAAAAATGGCTCTACCGCAGCTTTATATCTGCCAACTCGCGTCACCTGGATGCCCACGCCCAATTTCTTTAAGGCACTGGCATAAAAAGCGGTGTTTGAAGCCAGACCATTGAGTTCAAAGGAACCATAGGGATTAATGGCGATCGTGTCTGCCACGGATGCCAAATAATATTCCGGTTCGCCCCAAGCCACTCCATAGGCAATAACTTTTTTGCCTGTCGCTTGAAACCGCTGCAATGCTTCACGAACTTCTTTCAGTCCTGCATAGCCTGCGCTAGTGGAACTCTCCATGTCCCCATACAAATACAGCGCCACGATCCGCTTATCTTTGGCAGCGCGATCGATCGCATTCAACGCCATTCGCAGCGCGATCGTATCGGGAGTGCCACTCAGTAATGCATTCCCTAAATTGCCACTAGACCCTTTCTGCCCATCAGTGATATCCACAGACAAATCAAAAGCAAGCACAGACTTATCTTTAACGGATGGGGCTGGATCTCTAGATGAAATGGAAATAACTAAGAGGACTAATCCGCCAATGCTTAAGCCCAGGAAAATTAGCAACGCTAGCAAACTGGCAAAGGTGTATTTAAGAAAGTCGCGCATTCAAATCCTTTTCTCTTCTGCGGATAGCGCAAAGTCGCTACTCTTTCCATGCTGACGTGAAAATGCTTTAACGACAAGGGGAAGAGAAAAAAGGCAGGGATCGGGGAACAGGGACAGGAATAAATTACGAATGGCGAGTTACGAATGGCGAGTTACGAAGCATTAAGAGCGAAGGGGAGACGCTATCAAGCCTATGTTGATCGACAATCGACATTCGACACTCTGTGCCCGAAACCTTAATATCCCTTTTTATGCCAGGAATGATACCTGAGTTTGAGCCTCCCACAGACGCAGCAGTAGAAATTCAGCCATATCTGAAACGACGGTCACAAATACGCCTTCTTCTGCGTCGGTTGTTTCAGCAATCCAACTTCCATACACGGTTGCTTCCACAAATTCTTGATCCACGGGAGTGACCATCACTGCTTGGGTTTGGTCTACTCGCAGAATCTGCTCTAGTTGCTTTAAGCTAGGGGCGGTTGCAGGCAACAAAAACGAGGCGCGACCTGGCTCAATGTGCAGGTGTTGCCCTAGCCGCATTGCTAGCACCACTCGTTGAGCGATCGCCACTTCTAGAGGAGCCATGACGCGCTCCATGTGCAGTCCAGTTTCGGTATAAGTCAGCTTCAACATAGTAATTTCTCCAAGGAAGAAAGAGGAGGCTTAGGGTTGAATGGGGCTTGACTAGAAAATTAGTTAAACAAGAAATTAAATAGGCAAAAAACAACCCCCGCCTCTGGATTTCCAGCAGCGGGGGCGTAAGCATTGGATGCAGCTTGCCTATGTGGATTCAGGGGTGCGCCTGTTCCTCCCGCTATCGATATAAAGTTCTAACCGCGACGCGCTTTGAATAAGTTTGAGAATGGGTCTAAAAATGCGATCGCCCAGAGTTGTGCTGACACTATCAGGGTTGCCCATGGGTCGATTCTCTAACTTGCTAGAAAACCAGCTAGCATTAAACAGCCCTGCGATCGCCAATTTTCCAGTATCGGACTGGCAGTGCAGCGGGTTCGGTATAGCTGAGAGAATCAACAGAGGATTCAACATGGGACGTGGGGTTTCAATTTTGTTGTTTATATACTACAAGGTGTAGCATCTGTTTGTCTACCTTTTTGAGAATCACCGCGATCGCGAGGCATTCCTGAAAAATGCAAAAATCGCTCATCCAAGTGGAGGAAGGCTAAGGCTAGGAGAAACAGGCACCCTAGTTTTAGGTAAGTGTTTTAAGCGACATTTAACTGGCTAAACAACTGGGCTAAAGCAGTCATACGCTGATGGGATAGCTTAGGAAATAAAAATCTTTCTGTCTCTGCCTATTTTTATTTGGGGACTTATGGAGCTAAATCAACCGACTCTATACTGGCGAATGGTTGGAGCGATCGCTGCGATCGCTGGCTTGATCACCGCAACGGTTGGAGTAGTTATCTGGAAGGTGATATCCCAAATTTCTACCCTTGCTCAAGTTAGCCTTTGGACACAGGCGGCAATCATTGGGATGCTACCTCTGTGCAGTGTGATTGCTGTGGGGCTAACTGCTTTTTTTTTGTCTCGTTTTTGGGTATCTCCTCAAGGGCGCGAAAATCGATTTCGGACTATTTTTGAAGGCGCGGCGATCGGCATTGGGTTAGATAACCTAGATGGCACGATTCTAGAAAGCAATAGCGCTTTACAAACAATGCTGGGCTACAGCCATAAAGAACTTGCTAGCATGACTTTTTCGCAATTTACCCATCCTGATGATGTGGCGATCGATGAAAGGCTCTTTAGCGAAATGATTGCGGGCGATCGCAGCTTTTACCAGATTGAAAAACGCCATATCAATAAAGATCAGCAGTTGCGTTGGATCAGACTAACCAACTCCCTAGTTCGGGACAAGGTGAATAATCCGCGTTATACGATCGCCGTAGTTGAAGACATCACTTCCTTAAAGCAAGCGCAAGAAAGCATTCAACTGTATAGCGACATTGTCAAACGAATGCAGCTTGGATTGTTAGTTTGGCAAATGCCCGATCCGAATGATGTGCAATCCTTGCGGTTAGTGGAATGTAATCCGGCTGCCCAACAAATTTTGCAAATCACGGCGGCTCATGATCAGCTAATTGGCAAGCCCTTAGCAGCCCTTTTTCCAGAGTTGCTAGAGACCGATATTCCGAATATCTACGCTGAAATCATTCGCTCTGGTGAAGGGCGAAATTTGTGTGAAGGCTGCTATGGAGACACAACAAGCCAGCAGATTTTTGCAATGAAAGCGTTTCCGCTGCCCAATCGCTGCCTTGGGTTGGTGGTTGAAGATATTACAGAACGCAAACAAGCTGAAGATGCCTTGCAACAGAGCGAGGCGCGATTCCGAGTGGTTGCAGAAACCGCTGCCTGCATGTTTTTGATATTTCAAGGAAATGCGCTGCGCTATGTCAATCCAATCGCGGAAACCATTAGTGAATATACCCGTGATGAATTGATGGCGATGAACTTTTGGGATACTGTTCACCCCGATTTCCAAGCCTTGGTGCGCGATCGCGGGTTAGCCAGACAAAGCGGGGCTGTTCTACCCAATCGCTATGAATTCAAAATTTTGACAAAATCGGGCAAAGAATGCTGGTTAGATGCCACCGCTGGCTTAATCACTTTGGCAGGAAAACCTGCTGTATTAGCTACAGGCTATGACATTACTGAGCGCAAACAGGCTGAAGAGCAACTGCAACTCGCGGCAGATCGAGAGCGGCTGCTCTGGGAAATTTCACTGCGAATTCGGAGTTCGCTCAATCTAGAAGAAATTTTGCAAACAACCGTGGCGGAGGTGCGCCAATTTTTGCAGGCAGATCGGGTGGTAATTGGCGGTTTCGAGCCTGATGTTTGCTGCCGCACAGTAGCTGAATCTGTGGGCGAGGGCTGGAAGCCTGCTCTAGGGTGGGAGATTGAAGCCCGTGAGATTGCGGAAATCAAACAGCTATTTGAGCCAGACACCGTTCGCGTCATCCACAATACTGAGCAAGTTGAAAAAACTGCCTTTGTCTGGGAATATTACACGCGCTGCCAAGTCAAAGCAGATATGGGGATTCCCATTATGCTGAATGGCGAAATGTTTGGCGTATTAGCGATAAACCAGTGTTCAGCACCGCGTCACTGGCAGCCATTTGAAGTAGATTTGCTGAAAAAACTGGGCACTCAGGTTGAAATTGCCATTCAGCAAGGGCAGCTTTATCAACAGTTAATCGCGTTGGCAAGCAATTTAGAGTCTCAAGTGGAAGATCGAACCGTGGAATTGCAGCGGCGAATGCAAGAGTTGCAAAACCTGAATGAGGTCAAGGATTTGTTACTACACGCGGTTTCTCATGATTTACGCACTCCCATCCAAGGAACGCTGATGGTGTTGAATCATCTTCGCAGTAAGGAGTGTGAAACAGTGCCCGTAACTCGCTCCATGCTAGATTGTATGATTGCCAGCAGCGATCGCCAACTGAGTCTACTGAACTCTTTGATGGAAGCCCATGCCGATACTCAGGTAACGCTGAGCCTGAATCGCGAACCCATTGATCTATCCAAAGTTTTTGAGCAGGCGATCGCCACTCAAGCAGATCTGCTGACCCACAATGAAGCAGTTATTGTCAATCAGATATCCCTAAACTTACCAACTATCAACGCCGATCCCATTAAACTCCAGCACGTTCTAGAAAATCTGCTTGCCAACGCCGTCAAACACAATCCGCCGAATCGCACCATTACTTTCACCGCTACTTTTGCCCCTGAAGCTTATCCCAACTGCCTTTACTGCGCCGTGACTGATGATGGCACAGGCATGACGCAAACCCAGTGCGATCGCCTCTTTCAACTTTATGCCCGTAGCTTAGATCAGCAGCACCTCACCGGCATTGGAGTCGGACTTTATCGTTGCCAGCAAATCATCTCTGCCCATGCCGGCAAAATCGGAGTTCACAGTACACCGGGTCACGGTTCAACGCTGTGGTTCACGATTCCATTTTCCTAACGCTCCACCCTATAAAAATATGTAGCTATCATGAATTTTTTATATTTTTTTGATGAAGCACCCTAGCAAAGTCGAATCACTTTTCTAGGATTCGATACCCTTTCGGGTAGTTTCTACTTTTCCACACACAGCGATGCACTTTTCTAGCTTTTTGAGAACGGCTTCCATTGCCGCAACTTCCCTAGCTTGCGTAGTTGCAGCCGATATCCAGCCAGCTTTTGCTTTCCAATTCACGCCAATTGACGAGAACAATGCTCTGGTGAGTTTTGATGGAGTGACTCAAATTCCCTATGCGAAATATTCGTTTTCAGGAACGCTTGAGCCTCAAGTTGCTGGCACCTTCAACTTACCTGGACTTGGACTTGTGACTTTGCCCGGTTTCCAAGGAGGCAATCCTGCGGTTCCTCCAGAGATTAAGGAGGCGGCTGTCCAAGCGATCGCCGATCGCTACACCTTTACTAGCTTTGTCGGCAGCTACTTTGCACCGAGTTCACCTGGCACCATCAATTCTATATTTCCACAGTCTGTGAATTTCACCGGAGCGCAAACCAACTTTGGAACGAGCAACTTTGAACTCAGCCTTTCTAAATTGACTCCCACAGGCGTGGTTATTTATAGCTCAGATTTGGTACTCACGCTGTCTAATCCATCAAATCCAAGCGAATGTTCTCAGGCAACAGCCCCATTTTGTGGCGCTGCTACCTTTGATTTTGGCATTGCCCAAACTTTACAAAATGTCCTTTCTTACTCAGTTTCGCCCACCGCTGCCGCAGTTCCTGAACCGAATGAAATGGCTGGAAGCGCGATCGCGATCGGGTTCCTAAGCTTAGGCTGGTACTTAAAACGCAAATCTGCCAAGCCACTTTTATAGCAGTGGGAATTATGGTTCTTAAGAATAAAAAATTGCGCCGCGCTGGCTTAAATCCAAGATTGCACTTTTGGTTAGCCCCAAATTTTGACCAAACAGAGATCGGGTAACGGTAGCCCCTATCAAGTTTGTTTCTTGCAAATTTGCCCGCCGTAAATCGCAGTTGCCTAAATCGACTCCGTAAAGGTCTGCCCCACTCAAGTCAGCACCATTTAAGTCGGCACGGCGCAAGTTGGCATGATTTAAAGATGCTTCACTTAAATTAGCCCTTTCTAAAACAGCAGCCGTTAAGTTTGCCCGTCCCATCTCCGCCAGACTTAGATTCGCTTGCGTTAGATTGGCACGGGTTAAGTCGGCATTCGTCAAGGTGATACTCAGGGCGTTTGCTTGAGTCAAATTGGCACCCACCAAATTAGCGTTATTCAAGTTGGCACCAATCAAGTTGGCTGCTACCAAAAAAGCACCAATCAACCGAGCATCTTCCAAATTGGCATTGATTAAATTGGCTCCAGAAAGATCGGTGCTGATGAAATTAGCTCCCACAAGCTGGGCAGAGTGCAAATCAACCTGCTTGAGGTCGGCTCCAGAAAAATCTTCAGTGGGGCGCAATCCCACTAATCTTGCTAACTCAAAAAAGTCTTCCGTGTCTGCCTTCGCAACCAGTTGAGTTAAGTCGTGAAGTTTCTGTAAAGACTGATCGGTTGACATATTAGGGTAGAACTGACCAGAAAGGGTGGAGCTATAATCCATAACACTCCGGGTGACGACATTAGCAGAATCAAGAACGATAAGTAAATATCCTGAAATTTAGCTAAAAATATGCAACCAGTCGGGCGATCGCATCTTTAAATCCTTCCTACTCATCCATAATTGGTCGATAAAGCGGCGATCGATCAAACGTATTCTGGAAAACAGTGGCTAAACTAGTGTGAATTACCTAGATTCTAATTTTTTCTAAACAAGAATGGGTTCACTTTTGTGAACCCATTGATAAGTTTTTTTTAATAAAGTAGTTGTATGACAGTGAAAACTCGCTTCCCGATAAAAAATTTATTCTAAATTGCCCTGCGACCATAATTTGATCAACTGCTCAACCATTGCCCGTTTATTAGGACTCATCTCTGAACAGAGAGTTTCTTTCAACTGAGCGACGGTTGCTGCCGATCTCTCAACGGTGACACTACGCTTGGATTGCCGAGAAAAACTTGGTTTAACGGAATTGTGATGGGAAGTGAGCGAGTGCAGTTGAAGATGTGGCTGGAACATTACTATATCCTAAAGCTAGTTTAACTTGGGAAAAGAAATACTCAATTTTTCAAGACTAATTGAGCAGTGTCTGGAGCTAAAACGGACTTTGTGCAGTATATCAACTGTCCGTTATAAATAGTCAATGCCTAAAGACCTAAAGCGAATAATTAGCTTTGAAAGGCTGACGTTGCTAATCTGTCAGGTTTTTATCTTGACAAGTTTGCTACAGCATGAACCTAACATTCCTGGGTAGCCATGTCTCTCAGAAAATCGAATCTTTAAAGTTGCTTTTTGAGTGCTTTGCTTTAAAGGACTCAGTTTTTAAGATTATGTGAAGCTAGACGCGATCGCCTCACCCGTTCAGGGAAAATAAATCGTTCATCTGGTTCATTCTGCCTGTCAGCTATTTCTATTTTAACCACTGCTTTTGAAATGAAACGGTTTAGGCACCTGTAGCGCCGAAGTTAAGGCGCGGATTGCCAGCGATCGTCTTTCACATCCACTGTCAGCCTATGTTCCCCAATTAGGGATTTGCGCGTCCTTGTAGATAATCTGCAACCAAATTCCTTAAATCCACAATGCCAGCCGTCAAGCTAGCAATATCTTGTCGATTGAGTGCGATCTGCTGAGCATTGGCTTGTTGCTGATCAGTAACTTGATTCAACTGATCAGCAACTTGATTCAACTGATCAGCGGTTTGATCAAGCTTATGGCTGACGGTGTTGAGGGTTGTACGAATTTCTGCCATTTCTACATCGTGGCGAGAAATGATGGTGTGGTGAGCGGTCGTGATTTGCGTCAGTTCATCTGTATTCATAGAAAGCAATGGCGATCGCGGGAGGTAGGTCTGATTTTAGCGCTTGCAAGATGAGGATTCATTCTTTTACAAGTTTTACAAATATGAAGAATAGGAAATAATAGGAAAGCCAAGATTGGAAAGACCCTTGTGAACCGCGATCGCTTGCTTGCCGCTTATGACTATATCCTTCCCACGGAACGCATTGCCCAAACTCCCGCTACACCTAGGGATCACGCTCGACTGCTGATAGTCAAAGCAAATTCGCAGCAAGCCCATGGAATTTTTCGGGACTTACCCAACTGGTTGCGATCGGGCGATCTTTTAGTCTTAAACAATACTCGCGTTTTACCTGCACGACTCCATGGCTACAAAGCAAGTGGGCTGCCCGTTGAAGTGTTGCTCCTAGAACCTCAATTAGAAAATGAAAAACCGACTAACGATGATTTTTCTCACCGCTGGCTAGCGCTGGTAAAACCAGGGCGACGCTTAAAGCCAGGAACGCAAATTTGGTTTGGGCAGTCTCCAGAGCAGTCCTTAAACAAGCCTGATTCTAGTTTGGAGACTCTTAAGGTTTCGGCAACCGTTTTGGCGACCGATCGCGCTACGAGTGGACGAATTTTGCAGTTTCACCTGCCGCCGGATCAATCCTTGCGAGATTGGTTAGAAACCTACGGGCAGATGCCTTTACCGCCTTACATTACCAACTCTGACAGCGACCCAGCCCAATACCAAACCGTCTACGCCGATCGCCTAGGAGCCGTTGCCGCCCCCACCGCAGGGCTACATTTCACCCCCGAACTGCTGCAAACCCTTCAGGAACAAGGGATTCAGCAAGCATTTGTAACGCTCCATGTGGGGGTGGGCACCTTTCGCCCCGTGGAAGCGGAAGACATCATCACTCACCAAATGCATTCAGAATGGGCAGAGGTGCCATTAGCAACCGTGGAACTGATTCGCCAAACCCAGGCAACAGGCGGACGAATCATTGCTGTGGGCACTACGGCGGTGCGAGCCTTAGAAGGAGCCGCCCAAATGGGAAAAGTAGAGCCGTTCCAAGGTAAAACGAATCTATTTATTTATCCAGGGTATGAATGGCGGGTAGTAGATGGATTAATTACCAATTTTCATCTGCCCAAATCTAGCTTGCTGATGCTGGTGAGTGGATTGATCGGGCGATCGCGACTGCTGGATCTATACGAACAGGCGATCGCGGCGGAATATCGGTTCTATTCCTTCGGCGATGCCATGCTGATTTTGCCAGAAGCGAGAATTAGGTGAGAGGTGTTGGGGGTTGGGGTTAAAGATTGCAGAAAGTTTTGAGTTTTGAGTTTTGAATTCGCCCTCACTCCTTCGGAGACGCTACGCGAACGCCATTCGCCATTCGCCCCTGCCTCCTCTTCCTAGCCAATATTTAGCGGATCAATATCGATCGCAAAGCTGACCGAACTAGGGCAAAGATCCCGCAGACTAGAGAGAAACGAGGCAGAGATCGCCACGGTTGCCGGAACTTTGAGCAAAATTTGCCAGCGATACCGACGAGCAACGCGCTCGATCGCAGCCGCCGCTGGTCCCAATCGTTCAACGCCCTGTTCTTGCAAAGGCTGTAGTGCTGCTGCCACTTGTGCCGCTGTGGTTTGGACAACGCCGGGACTCAGCCCGCTGAATTTAAGCAAAATTAGGCGACCGTAAGGCGGATAATTCAGCAGTTTTCGCTGCTCAAGTTCGGTTTGGACAAAGGGTTCATACTGCTGCTGCTGCTGCACGGCGGCGATCACTGGATGATCGGGAGAATAGGTTTGCAAAATGACTCGCCCTGGGCGATCGCCCCGTCCACAGCGCCCCGCCACCTGAGTTAACACCTGAAAAGTGCGTTCACTAGCGCGATAGTCGGATAGATGCAGCAACCCATCGGCTGCCACAATGCCCACCAGCGTTACTTGAGGTAGATCAATTCCCTTGGTTAACATCTGAGTGCCTACCAGCAAATCAGCGTCCCCTTGGGCAAACCGGGTGAGCAGCGATCGATGGGCACCTTTGGTTCGAGTGGTGTCACTGTCAAATCGCAGGACTCGCAGCGTAGGAAATTCTTGCTCTAAGGCTTGAGTTACCCGCTGAGTGCCGCTGCCAAAATGTTTAAAGTACGAGGATTGACACTCTGGGCAAACCTCTGGATGAGCCTGAGTGTAATTGCAGTAGTGGCAGCGCAAAACAGGACGCGCCTCAGCGTGAATCTGGTGATAGGCAAGGGAGACATCACAATGGGGACACATCACCACATAGCCACAGCTTCGGCAGGATACAAAGGTGCTGTGCCCTCGCCGTTGAATAAACAAAATTCCCTGTTCACCAGACTCATGTAAATGATTGAGCGCGGCTTGCAAAGATTGGCTAAAGATCGAGCGATTGCCCCGTCCTAGTTCTTGCCGCATATCTACCACTTCGATCGCGGGCATTGGACGAGCCTGCACACGAGCCGGCAACGAAAGATAGACAGGCGAATTCCGAATTCCGAATTCCGAATTCTGTTCGCGTAGCGTCTCGGTAGGAGATATGGCGAATGGTTCTTGATTCGCCATTCTCTTATTTGCCATTCCTTGATTCGCCATTCGGTATTCGTCATTCGCCATTCCTTGATTCGACACTTCTTGATGGGCGACCCAGGTTTCCAAGGAAGGAGTGGCTGATCCTAGGATTAGGGGACACTGTTCTAGCTCAGCGCGCCACTGGGCAACGGTACGAGCGTGATAGCAGGGGGAAGGTTGATCTTGCTTAAAGCTACTGTCGTGTTCTTCGTCCAAAATAATTAAGCCCAAGTTGGCAAGGGGCGCAAAAATAGCCGAGCGAGTGCCAATCACCACTTGGGCAGTGCCCGTAAGCAGTTGTCGCCATGTGTCGTAGCGTTCTCCATCCGACAGCGCACTGTGATAGACGCAAACCCGATCGCCAAATCGAGCGCGAAAGCGATCAGTCAACTGGGGCGTTAAGCCAATTTCAGGCACCAAAACGATCGCCGATTTCCCTTCGTCCAACAGCGGCGCGATCGCCTGAAGATAGACCTCAGTTTTGCCCGATCCCGTGACCCCATGCAGCAGCACCGAAGTATAGCCAGCCAAGGGTTGAATGGCAGCCAGCGCGATCGCCTGATCCTTAGTAAGCGCTTTGGGAGTATCGGTTACAGTCGTTTCGCTCGACTCCGATCGCAGCACTTCTCGCGGCTGAATGATTAGGTATCCTTTTTGGGCGATCGCCTTCAGCGTCGTTGAACTGGTTTGGCACAGTGCCAATAAATCGGTGAGCCACAGTTCTCCCCCCTGGCGCTGCAACACTCGCAGCACTTCCTGTTGCCGAGGACTGAGCAACGCCACATCGGCTTGATTAATCAGTGTCACAGCCTGTCGCTGTTTGGGGCGAATGGGGGTTGGCGGTTGCAGATAGCTTTCAACCCAACCCAATTTGAGCAATTCTTGCAGCCCCCGATATGCATTGGGCACTTGCCGCTGTAAATATTGCCAGCTATAGTCACCCGTTTTACTCGACTGAAGCAGGGTCAGAATTTGCTGAGCAACAGTCGAAATAGTACAAGGCATCCCGTCTAAGGGTGGCTTCTGTTCCCTGTTCCCTGTTCCCTGTTCCCTGCCCCCTGTCCCCTGTTCCCTGTTCCCTGTTCCCTGCTCCTGACTCAGCTTAATTCGACGCTGCGATCGCCCCAACAATCCCGTTGGCAATGCCATCCGAATGACCTGCATCAAGGGCGTACAGTAATATTCAGCGACGCGCAGCAAAATTTCCCAGTAAGCAGGCGGGAAAAAGCCCCGTGCAATTACCCCATCAATCTCCCGTAGCTGAGCCAAGTTTGTGCCATCGGGTAAGGCAGTTAAGCATCGCACCACCACCCCGCCGATCTGCTGCGCCCCAAACGGCACACTCAAAATATCGCCTGGTTGTACCATTAATCCAACAGGTAGCCCATAGGTGAAAACTCCCTGCACACCCGGACAATCGACCAGCACTTCTACCCAAAGCCCAGTTTGTCCAGTTTGCTCATAACAATCAGTACCGCTAACGATTGGCAATTCCGAGACTGGCAGTTCGGAGGATGGTGAGGGGTGCAGGCGACTTTGGGGCATTCACCCTCCAACTAAAATAGATACTCTATAGACAGAATACACGGTAGCGGATGAATATGAATCCGTAGGGCGGGTTTCTTTTTCTCTTAAGGGGGGTTACTTCAGGGGCAGCACCCTATTTCAATTTCCATACTCTGGTGTATCTGCCGGTTTCAGCCGTTGCTGAATCTGTTCTATCACCCTAGCAGTCAGTTGAGTTAAAGATTCATTTGGCACGTATGATACCTGGACATCGGCTTGGGCATAAAGCGATCGCCGCTGATCCATCAGTGTTTGCAGACGAGTGCTGAGATTGGGGGAGTGTTCTGAAGGTTGCAATAACGGGCGCTGTTGATCTCCTTGCAGGCGACGATGTAACTCTGCCAACGGCACATCTAGCCACACGATAATGCCATGCCGGAGATAGCTCCAGTTTTGCTGGCTTAGCACAATCCCGCCGCCCGTGGCGATCGCCAGCCGCGTATAGGCAGATAACTCCGCTAGCACTTGAGTTTCCAGCGATCGAAACTCTGATTCGCCAGCCGCAAACAGATCCGGAATTGACTGCTGTGCTACCTGCTCAATCACGCTATCTGTATCAAAAAATCGGTAGCCCAACTCTTGAGCTAAGCACTTGCCCACAGTGGTTTTCCCTGCCCCCATCATGCCAATTAGGTAGAGATTCGTGCCCTTTAAAAAATCGCCCATGGTTTCAAGATCACCTTTTTACCAGAATACCGATTTACCAGAATACGACAGCCAGAATACCGACTAGAAGGACAGTATTGCAATTTAACGCTGCGATCGCCGCTCATCCCCTTCCTCCTCATCCTCAAACCAACTATCGGCATTGCTAGCCTGACTTAGAGGCGGGGCAGGCTCATCCTCTAGCGATCGATAGGGCGGCACCAAGACCCGAAAATCCGCATCGACAACCTGCTCCGGTTTTCCACTATCCGATTTGCCGCTGCTTGACTTATTGCTGCTCGATTTACCGCTATCGGCTGGCTCCGGTTCACGATAGCTATAGGAATAAGCAGATCCTGAGCGAGATCCTTGTTTTGGCTGCTGCGGTTGCTCAAACCGATCGCGCGCCGGAGGAGGCGTAGCAGAGGAAGGGGTAGCGCGATCTCGAGGGGGTTCTTCCCAATCATCACTCATTCCCTGCTCCCAATCATCTAGATCGGTATCTTGAGCCGATTGTGGGTTCGTTCGTTTGCTTTCTGACGCAGACGATGACTCGTAACCCCGCCAATCCTGCCAAACGGCATCACCTTCTGCCTCGGCTGGTTTCGCTTCACGGGCTGCTGCTGTTGCCGCCGTCCGATTTTTCTCAGCAGGTGTTTTTACAAAAGACTCTGAACCAGAATTACGTCGCGTCGATGACCGAACTTTAGCGCGAACTCCTTGCCCGGTTAAAAAATTGGATAGTCCTACCAAAAAGGTGATCGCAAGGGTAGTCAATGCTCCTGCCGCGATCGCGCCCAAGATCCACCAAGACAGCGGTAATGCCAAAGTTGGGCTGCCTAAAAATACCAACGGCAATACCGGAGTCAGATTTTGCAGCGTGAACAGAGTCATTACTCCCGCGATCACCAATAGCAAGATCAAACGAAATAGCATGGTTTAACACCACAGCAACGAGCCTCCAGCTTAACTCACAACGCCTAACTAAGGGATTACGCCAAGGTGTTTAAAGCTGCGACTTCCAACAAGAGAGGCTTATCGATTTTGCCGAAGTTTTAGCCCCAATCCTAGAAACGAGATCGCTAAAGCACTCCCTGCTATCTCAGATGGCTCTGGTATGCTTACGCAATTTTCAGAACAAGGCGGTGGGGTAGGGGGAGATTGTGGAAATTGCAGCTTCAACTTATAAGATACTGAGCCAACTAACCCTTGCTGAGTCAACGGATCTGGATAAACTCCAAACCCCATATAAAAGCTCTCGCCCAGAATCGAGAAGCTAATATCTAAAGTGGGCGGAGTGACAATGAAACTTAAGCCTGCAAGCGCATTGTCGTCAAAGTAAACCGCTGGGAAGCCAAATTCATAATCGACATCTTGCTTCTCTGAATAAATCTTGCCCAGAAAATTGAATAGAACGGATAGTTTGTTCTGCTTAACTGTGGCACAAGTAAAGGTGGGGCTATCTTGACAGGGTTGCAACGGGTTGGATGCACCATAGCTGAAGTCGCCTTGATAAGTACCCTGGTAATTACCTTGAGGAACATCAACAGTCATTTCGTAGGTTAATGTGGCTGCATTAGCAGAGTCAGAGGTCAGATGCCAAAGGGGGATTGCGCTTGCTGCGATCGCGCCCATAGCTTTCAAAACTTTAACGCCGGGTTCTAACATAAACGCCTCACAGTAGATTGACTTGAGAGAGGAAAGTTAAGAACTGGATAAACACCTGAATCAGTCTTTGATGAATCCAAAATTTGTCATCCGGTTTTGGGTTTTGGTTCCAAGACCCAGAAGCATTCCTATTTTCAGAAAAGCCCTGTTATGTCTCTATTTCAAACGGGTCAATGAGACTGAATTTCAATACCGTAGACGGCTACTTCTCGCAGCTTGTTTCTAGGGCTGTCTAGCTATTCATTTTTTTCAATTCATGATGTAGAGTAACGAACCCTCAGCAGACACCCAGTAGTCTTACTGAGACTTTATTAAGACTTCATAAAACTTTCACTTTTGAACACAGAAAATTCAGAATTTTCTATCTTTCCTAAAATTCAAAAGCGTGAATTCCCGAAATTTTACGATTCCCACTGTATTTGTATTACAATACTACTTCTGTAGTGCGACGAGCTTGTTACTGTAGTGCGATGCGCTTGTTAAGCCGACTTTAAGGTTGCCAAGGACTTTGAAAGTAATTTTGTCTGTTCATGGAGTAACTCCTATCAATCCAGTAACTCAATCGGCGCTTCTGCGGGGCTTGATGGGAAATACGGTGCGATTGATTAGGCGGCGACAAGCTTGGCGATGCGAAGTCGGCAATCTTAAGCGGGAAAACTGACTGAATGGAGTCAGGGTTTGTTAGAGAGGGGTTATGGCAAAGTTTCGAGATGTCATTTTTTATTACCGCAACTATTGGCTGATTTCGCTTTTCAGCGTTGTGGCAATCAGCCTGTTTGAAATTATTGATCTGTTTGTGCCCTATGCGATCGGGCAAATTTTGAATGTGTTGTCTAGCCAACCGCTCGATCGCCCTGTGCAAAAAATCGTGGCGATCGCGGCAAATCTGACAGGGCAACCTCAGAATAAATCGTTGTCTTTAATCATGTTATTGCTGATGATTGGCATCGTCTCTGTGGGACGCGCACCCATTCAGCCTTGGCTCGGTGCTTGGTTTAATTGGAGTATTGCATTTCGGGCGCGGCGAGATTATGCCCGCAAGTCTTTAGAGAAAGTTTTGACGCTGCCCCTGGAATTTTATGACGAAAACAATCCAGGACGAATTGCCTCGCGGGTAGCAAAGGGCTTAGCCAATCACACATGGACTTATCCAGAAATCACCGGGCAGTTGATCCCCAAGTTATTCCGTGTGGTGGGTATTTTCGTTGTAATTTGGTTGATCGACTGGAAAATTGCGTTGCTGCTGCTCGTTTCTTTTGTGGGAATTATGAGCTTCAGTGCGTTGGGCTTAAAAGATCTGGCAGATCAAGAGGAAAAGCTGGATAAATATATGGAGGATACGGAAAGTCGCACTTCGGAGATTATTACGAACATTAAGACCGTGAAGGCATTTGCCACAGAGTCGGAGGAGCTAAAGCGGCAGCAGCAGCGAATCGATCGCGAATTTAAAGTGTTGAATTATCGAATTCACAAAGGCTATGTCATTTTGGGCACCTACGAACGCACTATCGTTCAAACCTGTGTTTTTTTGGTGCTGGCGTTGACCTTATGGGCAGCCGTTCAAAATCAGATTTCGATCGGGCATTTTATTACCGTTTTGACGGTTTCAGGCATGGCATATGCCGAGGTGGAACCCCTGAGCCAACTAGCAGAAGTATTTGCTCGTCGCTATGCTTCCATGATTCGGTTTCATGAGTTTATGCAACTTCCGGCAGGAAAAGATGCGGGTAATTTAGTGATCGATCCGCTATCTGCGCCAACGTATGACTTTACGGGCAAGGTGGAATTTTCTCATCTGACGTTTAGCTATGTGCCGGGTCGTCCGGTGCTGCAAGATATTAACCTGCGGGTGGAACCCTGCCAAACGGTGGCATTGGTGGGGCGATCGGGGTCAGGTAAATCCACGTTGGTGAAACTGCTGTTCCGCTATTTTGAGCCAGAAAGCGGTGCTATTTTGATGGATGGGGAAGATGTGCGGCGACTGGATATTACGGCATATCGTCAGCGGTTGGCGATCGTCCATCAAGAAGTAGACATTTTCAACGGCACGTTGCTAGATAACCTCACCTATGGCAATCCTCATGCAACAGTGGAGCAGGTGAAGGACGCTTGCCGGATTGCTCAAGCGGATGAGTTTATTCGTCAAATGCCCAGAGGCTACGCAACTACGGTTGGGGAGCGGGGGGTGCGCTTGTCGGGTGGGCAGCGGCAGCGGGTGGGGATTGCCCGTGCGTTGATTATGAACCCGGATGTGCTGGTGTTTGATGAGGCGACTTCTAGTTTGGATTATGAGTCGGAGCGATCGATTCAATTGGCAATGCGATCGCTGCTGGGCACCCGAACGCTGATCATCATTGCTCACCGCCTTAGCACGGTGCGGGAAGCTGACAAAATCGTGGTGTTGGAACACGGACGGATTGTAGAAGTGGGTAGCCATGATCAACTGCTGCACCATGGCGGCATGTACCAACGATTGCACTCGCTGCAAGAAACGGGGGAATTGTTAGCGTAATCGCCATTCGCCATTCGCCATTCGTCACTCGCCATTTGTCACTCGCCATTTGTATCTCGTCACTCGTCTCTAACCGCCAACAGTGACCCTATAAGACAAACTAAACGGCTGAAAGTTAGCTCCTGGTTTTGCGGTTCCGCTCAGTTTCAATTCATAGATGCCTGCTTTGGGAAAGGTGATAGTTGTTGCCGGAACCCCTTTATATCGTTCAATGTTGAACTTGCTCAACGTGGGTTTGATGAGTGGAGCATTTCTCGCTTTGCGAGGAACCGGGTAAACGGCAAGTTGACAATTGCACTGAGCCAAGGGGATTACTTGCCCACCGCGACGGGTCAAAGCAAACCAGGCTGTGGAGGGTTTTCCGGCAGTGGGATTATGGTTCGGTTCAATATGAAAAGTTGCCGCAACATCTCTCGCTGCTGAAGTTTTTATTTCATGTGCCAAAACAGGTGCAACCAGCAGCAGAGAAATTAGTAATATCCCCACATCTTTACTTCGATTTAAGAATCGGTGCATAAAATCGCTCCAATGATAAAAGTGACCAGATCCAACGTTGGCGAATTAATAGCACCAATAGCGTTAAGCCAGCCAGCAAAAACGCTGATCCAGTTTGCGCTCCAGATACCTCCAAAGCACCAAAATAGCGATCGCCGAGCCACAGGGTATGCCCCACTGCCAAAATCAGGGCTGGAATGGTGAGCAGATGAATCCACCGCCAGTAGCGTTTTAATAAACTTGCAGCGCGATCGCAGCTTGTGAGTGCGGCAGGAGTCATTAAAACCAGCGCGATCATCCCTGCCCACAACGCGGTTTGTTGTTCTGGCAGCATGAACGAAACGGCATCAAAGTTCCAGTTGAGAGTGTGCTGAATCATGTGCAAACTATGGGCAACAGCAAGCGCAAATGCGCCCACACCCAGAGCGCGGCGATATTTGAGCGGGGCTGCCCAAAGCCGACTAATGGGACGGGCAACCAGTGCCAGCATTAAGAGCGCTAAGGCTCCATGCCCGGTGTAGTCTTCCATCTGCCCGGTGCGGAGCAAGATCAGCAGCCCGATCGCGATTGTCACCCAGCCGCCCATGCGAAACAGTTGACTGCGGCGATCGGCACTCAGCAACGACGCAGATACGCCAATTCCCAGCATGGAAGGCAGCGTTCCGAGTCCAAATGCCAGCATGGTGACCATCCCCTGCCATAGGCTGCCCGTTTCTGCGGCTTTAATTTGGGCAGTGTATAGAAAACCGCAGGGCACCAGTCCCCAAGTTAGCCCTAATAACAGCGGAGTCCACCGCTGGGCGTGAAGCGACTTGCTCATTCCGGCGCTTAAGGTTTGATGGAATTTTGCTTGAAAGGGATGCAGCAACGGAATTTTAGGCAGTAGACCGGGTTGAACTTGAACCAATCCCATCCAAATCAGCAAAACGCCTGTAAAAATTGCAAGTCCTCGCCGCAAGTCGCTTTCAATTCCGGCAAGCTGTCCGCCTGCGATCAGCACTGACCCCAGCGCTCCAATTCCAGCGCCGATCGCGGCGTAGCTGAAAATTCGACCCAGATTCAGGAGTCCATGAAAGTAGAGCGATTGTTGCCAGGTTGGAGCAGCAGAGTTTTTTTGTGAGAGTGAAAATGCGATCGTCAACGGACCGCACATTCCAACGCAGTGACCAAAACTGCCAAGAAACCCCAAAATCATCATCAACAGCAGATCCACTGAATCTCCTACCTCATAACAGTTTAAATAGAGGCTGCGACAGATCTTAGGTTGAGACCATGACTGAGTAAAGCTTCTACAATTTAAAACTCAAAACTCAAAACTCAAAACTCAAAACGGTATTAATTGCCTGCTTCAGCAATCAGAAAAAGTGTTAAGAACACTTCAACATACAAGAACACTTCAACATACGGGGTGTGATCCGGGTTGTCAAAAGACAGGGGGTCAAACTAGACGTAATGAGTGTGCGTTTCGTAAAACTCATTACACCCTACCCGTTCAACAAAGCTTCAACGAATTCGTAGCTGGAAAAGGGGCGCAGGTCTTCGATGCCTTCGCCTGCACCGATAAAGCGAATGGGTAAGCCAAGTTGCTGGACGATCGCCAGAGCAATGCCGCCTTTTGCGGTGCCGTCTAACTTGGTCAGAACTACGCCGCTCAGCTTTGCCGCTTCTGAAAAGACTTCTGCTTGACGCAAGCCGTTTTGTCCCAAGGTGGCATCTAGCACGAGCAGGGATTCCACGGTAGCATCGGGCGCTTTTTTGTCGATAATTCGGCGCACTTTGCTGAGTTCATCCATCAGATTTTTTTTGTTTTGTAGCCGTCCTGCCGTGTCGATCAGGAGTAGATCGCTGCCTCGTGATTGAGCGGCGGTGATAGCATCAAAAACCACAGCAGCCGGATCGGTATTTTTGCCGGGATTGGCGATCACTTCTACGCCACTGCGAGAACCCCACACTTTGACTTGCTCCACTGCCGCAGCCCGGAAGGTATCGGCAGCACCAATGAGGCATTTGTAGCCCGATTTTTGGGCGATGTGTGCCAGTTTGCCGATGGTGGTGGTTTTGCCAGCCCCGTTTACCCCGGTCATGAGCCAGATGTTGAGGGTGTCGGGTTTGGGTGCAAAGGTGGCGCTGACGGTGTTCTCTAGGGGGCGATCAAGCATGTCGCGCAGAATTTCTTTGAGATAAGTAATTGCAGCATCAGGGGGCAGAACCTCGGCTTTTAAGCGCTGTTGCAGGGCGGCAATAATGGCATCGGTGGCGGCAACGCCGACATCTGCTTGCAGCAACGCCGACTCGATTTCAATGACAGCATCTTGAGTCAGCGGACCTTGCCCCACGATCGCCCGCAGTTGGTTAATCAGTCCGCGTCGGGTTTTGTCTAACCCTTGCCGTAGTTTGTTCAGCCAAGTGATTTCTTCTAGGGAAATATCATCAGCGCTGCGACCCTGAGAAGCGAGAACTTCGGCAGACCAGAGAAAGCCTTCGTCGAGAGTGAGGTCGGGGAGGGGAGTAGAGGGGAGGGTGGGGAGAGGAGTGGGGGGAACGGATGGGGTCGGTTCGGGGACGGGAATTGCGGTTTCCCGGAGTTTTTCGAGTCGGGCTTGGCGATCGGCTTCGGCGGCTGCCCAGAACGGTAAGGGAGTGGCGGGTTCAGGCTCAGTTTCAGGTTCAGCGATCGCAGATTCGACGGGTTCAGGCTCAGTTTCAGGTTCAGCGATCGCAGATTCGACGGGTTCAGGCTCAGAAATTTCAGGTTCAGCGATCGCAACTTCGACAGGTTCAGGCGCAGCTTCAGCGATCGCATCGACGGGTTCAGGGCGATCGCTGTCCGGTTGAACTATTTCAGGAGAACCAACTTCTTCAATCTCAACAGGTTCGGCGATCTCAGCTTCCGTAGTTTCCGTTGCTGCTTGTGCGGCTTCTTGCTGGCGTTTGCGAATGTTTTCGTAGGCAATTTTTGCCCACTTCAGCTGGTCATCGGGTGGGGCAACAGCCTCAGCATCCGGCTGAGCGGGTTCAACTTCCGCCGGAGCAGCGGGTTTAGGTTCCTCATTATCGTGGCGGCGGCGAAACCAATCAAATGTCATTGCCCTTCCCTTAAACGTGTTGCAACCGAAACAATGGATCGAACTTTACCCATTTTGTGGAGATTTGCTTTCTGTCCTAACGCGATCGACAACGCGACGTAGCACACCGTTAATGAATCGATGTCCATCTTCACTGCTGTAGCGTTTTGCCAGTTCGATGGCTTCATTAATGGCAATTCTCTGAGGAACTGCCAAATATCCAATTTCAGCCACTGCGATCTTGAGAATATCGCGATCAATAGTTGCCAGTCTCCCTAACTGCCAATCGACCAGCGCATCCGTCAGCATTTGGTCAATTTCTTGGCGATTGGCTTTGACCGTTTGGATGATTTCCAGTGCATAGGCACGAACATCATGCTGATTGGCAAGCTGAACCATTTCGGGCAGTTCGATCGCAGCCCCTAAGCGGTTAATGGCAGTTTGAGTCAGCGTTAGAGCCTCAGTCACCATGGCATGGGCGCTAGCCACATCTGCCGCACGAGTTTCACTATTCAGCAGTCGCGTATTGCTTTGCTGCAACTCGGCTGAGGCGGTTTCTAATGCATCTTGCACTTCAGAAGTTAGGGTACGCACGGCTGCTACCACCACATTTTGTAAAGGCTGCGCTTCTAGATTTTCCTGAGTGGCAGGCAACTGGCTAATACTTAACAGGGCTAATTCCCGCGCAATTCTACGAGCTTGCATGATGGCATCCCAAAAAAAAGACTGGCTTCAGTTTTGAATCCCAGCCCAGTCATCTTAACAAGGTTTAGCAGATGTTTGATCGGTTCAGTCTTCCTCAAGGGCGATCGCCTGTCGATTCGGTTCCATCAAGGCATCTAAAGGACGACGGCTAGAGGGCGGCAATGAATTGGGGAGTGCCATCTCTGGACTCACAATTCCGCCAGAAATAATCACCTTAAAGGCATCTTCAATCGGGATAGACAGATCAATCACTTCACTTTCTGGGACGATCGCATACCAGCCCGTGGCGGGATTCGGAGTCGTGGGGATAAAAACACTCAACATCGATCGGGGAAAATGAGATTGCACTTCGCCGCTAATCACCCCCGTCACAAAGCCCAACGACCAAATGCCGGGACGCGGATATTCCACCAACACCACCCGGCGAAATCGGTTACCGGAATCTTTTAGCAGAGTTTCTAGCAATTGTTTCAGTGTTTTGTAGACGGCTCCTGCTAGCGGAATTGCCTGCACCATTTGCTCTCCCATGTCGAGCAGCCAACGTCCGGCAATATTGCGTGCCATCAAGCCAATCAACAAAATACAAAATAGGGGAACTGCCAGCCCTAACAGTAAATTTAATACATTGATTAGCGAAGGATTCAGTCCATCAAATGGATTAACCTGACTAGGAATGCGCGTCAAAAAATCAATCACCCAGCTTGCGATCGCAAAAGTTAACCAAATCGTGGTTGCTAGCGGAATAATCACCAGCAACCCGGCAATCAGGTCATTCTTCAAATCCTGCTTTAAGCGTTGAAGCGCAGGGAGCCTACTCTCTTTCATGAATGCATGAACCCGGTGTGTGATCGTTCATTTTGCCTAGGAAGCTAGGGGCTACGGAATGCGGAATATGAAATAGTCCATGTATTTTCTCCACAGATACCAGTACCCCACGCATTTAGCTTAAGATGCAAGGCGCAAGCTTTTAACTTTAATGCCATCTAACTTTACAGTTTAAGACTTGTAAACACTAATGGTGAAGAAATATTGCGTTGTCTCAGCTTGATGGAACCAAAGTTATTGGATCTGCGTTAACTCTATTCGATGTCCATCTGGTCTGCCACGACGGCACGCCATCCCCAAGGTGAATTAGCAGGCGATGAAAGGATTAAAGCACCACACTTTTTGAGTTCACAGACAACGGCATCTACAGAAGTCACCTGAAATCCTAGCCGAGTTGCTATTGTTGGCACACTTCCAGAAGTGTATGGATAAATCTCAAAAGTGACACAACCCGCTTCACTAGCAAAATGCTCTACACCAGTGCCATGTCGATGTTTGATCAAAGACAGACCGATCTGTTGATAGAAGGCAGCAGATTGGTCAATGTTAGCCGAGCGGATGACAACCAGATTCAGTTGGGTTTCACTCATAACTCCCATCGATTTCTGGGCAGAATTCACCAAGGTGCAAGACTCGGATCATTTCTGCGCCAGGATGTTTGAACAGCACATAAAGCTCACTATTGGGCATTCTTAAGTTTTCAGGAATGAGACGGGTCTGGATTGATTCTGTTCCCACTATTCCATGCCCAGGAAATAGGGTAATGGTAATTTCATCCCCTCGCAGACAGCCTAAAACTCGCGCTGGAACCCGCACGTAAAAGGACGAATTGTCTTCTCCATTACGCATTTCGAGATTTTATCACTAGAAACCTTACGGCTTAAGACTTGTAAGGGGCATATCAGCAATTTTTGCAGCCGTCAATCCAGAGAAGTTAAAAGCAATAGAACAAAGGTGAGATCGCCTCCGTTCACCCAATCGCGCCTCTGCTTCATCTTTAAAAAACTACAACTTTGAGCTTACTGGGGTTGTGAAGTCGTGTTCATTGAAAAATCGATATCAATGGCATCATCATCTTTTTGTCTAGGAACCAGCCACTTGCCAAATTTGGCGTAAATGGCAGGAATGACTAACAACGTCAACGCGGTTGAGGTGAATAATCCTCCTAAGACCACGATCGCCAGCGGTTGCAAAATTTCATTTCCGGCTCCACCAGAGATCGCCAACGGCAGCATCCCCAGGGCAGAAGTCAACGCTGTCATCAAAATGGCATTCACCCGTTCAAGTGACCCTTTCGTAATCACATCTTTCAGGTGCATTCCCTGAGCAAACTTGTTGTTGTAGTTATCTACCAGTAACAAGCCATTCCGAGTCGCAACTCCAAACAAAGTGATAAAGCCAATCAAGGACGCGATCGACATTACACCACCTGTTAAGAGGATCGAAACAATGCCACCCACTAACGCCAGTGGTAAGTTGATCATGATGGAGATCGTCGCAGGTAGCGACTTTACGGAGAAGAACATCAGCACGGCAATGGCGATCGCTGCCAGGATGCTAAAAATTAGCAGGTTATTCGAGGCATTTTGCTCTGCCTCAAATTGCCCACCATATTGAATGAAGTAGCCATTGGGCAACTGCACCTTTTGCCGGATCTGTGCTTGAATATCACCTACCACGCTGCCGAGATCACGCCCTGCGACGTTGGTTGAAACCACGATTAGACGCGAGACATCTTCGCGATTGACGACATTGGCTCCCATGCCGTAATCCACTTTGGCGACGGTGCCGAGGGTTACGATTTGTCCCGTAGGCGTAGAAATGGGAACTGCCCGAATCGCATCTAAATTGTTACGCGCTGATTCTGGTAATGAAACCGCAATATCAATCAACTGCTGATTTTCTGCTACCTGCGACACGACTCGACCATTGAGAGCAGTTTCTACAACGTCTGACAACTGCGCCATACTCAATCCGTAGGTTGCCGCGACAGCGCGATCGTATTGAATTTGCACCTGGCGAATCGGCAATTGTGGTTCAAGCTGCAAATCGACCACTCCGGCGATCGGTTCAATCACATCGCGCACCTGTTCCCCAATGCGTCGTAGTTCGGCTAAATCAGGACCAAAGATTTTCACCGCGATCGCACTTCTTACGCCAGACAGCACCTCATCCATCCGGTGTGAGATAAACCCGCCGATATTCGGGGCAACACCGGGCAACTTCAGGAATGCCTCGCGCAGTTGTTTGATGCTGGCTTCTCGGTCTTTCATGGCTGCATCGCTCAGTTCCACATCCACATGCGCCATGTTCACCCCGGCTCCATCCGCATCACCGGGAGTACGTCCAGCGCGCACCTGCACCCACTCATACAGCGGATTATCCTTAAGCGAATTGGCAAGGGCGATGCCTGCCCGATTGGTCATATCCAGGGAAACACCCGGAAATAAGATCATCGAGTTAATCATCGATTTTTCCTGAAATTCCGGCAGAAAGACTCGCCCCAGTGAGGGCACAATCGCACAAGTCGCAACGAGGGCAGCGAGTGATAATCCCAAAATGATTTGGGGCGATCGCATTGAGAGGTTAAGCAACGGACGATACAGCCGTTCTGCCCAGCGGGAAATAAACGTGCCTTCCTGCGGCAAGGTTTGGTTCGCCAGCAAAATCGCACAGAGGGCAGGTGAAAGGGTCATGGCAACCAGGGTTGAAGCCGCGATAGAGAGCAAATAGGCAACCCCCATCGGCGCAAAAATTCGCCCTTCCACGCCCGTCAAACTGAAGATCGGGGCAAACACCACAACAATAATCACTGTCGAGAAAATCACCGCTAGCCGCACTTCCACCGAGGTGTCATACACCACTTGGAAGGGGTGCTTGGGGTTGCCCTGTGCTTGATTAGTGCGGAGTCCGCGATAGCAGTTTTCCATATCCACGATCGAATCATCGACGACCGAGCCAATGGCAACCACTAACCCGCCCAGCGTCATGGTATTGATGCCCAAGCCAAAGGCTTTCATCAACATTAACCCAATCAACAACGATAATGGAATCGCGCTCAGGGTAATCACCGCCGTCCGCCAATTCATCAAAAACAGCAGCATAATCACCGAAACAATCAGGATGCCTTCAAGTAAGGATTTACCAACATTCCCCACCGCCGAGTCGATAAAGTTTGATTGCCGGAAGGTTTGTGCTACCTGCACATCCGCTGGAAAAGTTGGCTGCAACGATCGCATCACCGCTTCCACGGCTTTGGTGACGGTTGGTGTATCCACATCGGGCTGTTTATTCACCATCATCACGACCGCAGGCTGCCCGTTAAAGCTACCATCCCCGCGTTTCAATGCGGCTCCAGTTGTGACTTCTGCCACATCTTTGAGCAAGATGGGTTTACCGTCTTGGACTTTAACAACGGACGCTTGCAAATCCTCAATGGATTGCACCTGTCCCATGCCGCGCACCAAGAGTTCTTGACCACCCCCAATCAAAAAACCACCCGGAGCATTTGAGTTTGCGCCTCTAGCTGCATCGGTGACTTCCGTGAGGGAAACATTGCGCGATCGCAGTTTTGCTGGATCAACCAACACCTGTTCTTGCCGTTCATCGCCGCCGTAAATGGTGACATCCGTGACTCCGGGCACCGACAAAATTTGGCTGCTCAGGGTGCTATCCACTAAGCGGCGCAAATCCATCAGGTCGGTTTGCCCCTGCCCCTTGATCGTAAAGGCATACATCAAAATGGTGCCCAATGGCGATGCCAGGGGGGAAATTTCAGGAGGATGTACCCCTTCCGGCAGTTGATTCGTCACCTGTTGCAGCCGTTCCGTCACCGATTGCCGCGCTCGGTAAATGTCGGCATCTTGGTCAAACACCACCTGCACCATCGACAGCCCCACCTTGGAAGACGATCGCACCGTCGTGACTCCCGGTAAGCCGTTCACTGCACTTTCGATCGGCACCGTAATTTGCGATTCGACTTCTTCAGGGGCAAGTCCAGTCGCCTCAGTATGAATATCCACTTGGGGCGGGGCGAATTCGGGAAACACATCCAGCGGCATTTGGGTGACACTAAACACCCCCCATACCGTAATCAAAATTGCACAAATGACAATGAACCACCGCTGCGCGATCGAGTTTTTGAGCGTTTGATTCAGAAGAGAGTTGAACATAATTATCGACCATCCCTATCAGAGAAAGCACTCTTTTTCTTACGGGTGCTGGCAACAGCGATCGCTCCAACCAAAACGGCTACACCCCCAACAGCGGCGATCGCTCCCATCGGCAACCCACCTTGTTGGGTCTGAGTCGGAGCGGTTTCACTTTGGGGAGAGGCAACCGGCTTGGGAGAGGCAGCCACAGGATTGGGAGAAGCCGTGGCAGTTTGAGATTTGCGTGATTCTGCAAACAGCGACAAACTGCCCTGAGTCACAAGCTTTTCCCCAACCGCTAACCCTTCTGTAACTTCTAGCAACTCGCCCTTCGTCGCCCCTGTTTTGACCGGAACTGGCTCATAAAAATTCTCATATTGCACAAACACGAGCTGCCTGCCATCGGCATCCACTAAGGCGGTCACGGGAATCATCACAGTAGCGCTTCCATCCGTAGCAGAGGCGATCGGCGTAACCACAATCCCCAACATTTGATCGGTTTCAGGATTTACCTTGACCCGCTGCACACCCCCTTCTGCCTGAAACTCATCCCCATGCCCAACATGGGCAAGCCCAACCGTAGGTGTACTAATTGCTAAACCAACTGCAAATATGGAACTAATGAGTGGAAAACGTTTCATGTTACCTCCTCACAACGACGTGAGTTGAGCAAAAATCTTCTCTAGTCTGCCAAAGGGGGGATGAAATTCAGGTGAAATTGAAGCAGTTTCGATAAAATCAAACTCGTGGTTAATTTTTGGACAATGCGAGTTCTGCTGGTAGAAGATGAAGTGGATCTAGAACTGGCGATTAAGCAAGTTTTAGTCGGCGAAAAATATGTCGTGGATTGGGTGCTAGATGGCGCTCAAGCATGGGATTGTCTGGAATTTCAACCGATACCCTGCTCAATCTGCTGGAAGTCAAAGCTTCTAATGAACCCGAAATTACTGAAGAAGAAATCAAAGTCCTGATTCGAGGAGCAGAATCAGGGATGTTTGAGGAAGCCGAACACGAAATGGTGGAGCGAGTTTTTCGACTGGGCGATCGCCCGATTAGAGCGATCATGTCTCCTCGGATTACATTGACTGGCTCGATCTAGATTCTTCTGTAGAGGAAAACTTACAGGAAGTGATGGCAAGTAACCACGCTCGCTTTTCCATTAGTCGGGGTAGCCTGGATAACTGTGTTGGCGCGATCCGGGGCAGTCACTTGTTGAGGGCGCAGCTATCGGGTCAACCCGTTGATCTGGAAGCAGATGAACAACGATGATGAACATTGCTGCTTCTTGGGTGTGAGCGTCAATCCCGAGGGATTTTGCTGGAAAAATCTTCAGTTTTCGATCTGGACGTGGTTTAGATGGGGCGATCGCAACATTTAATTGCAGTTTACTAATTGCAGTTCACACAATCTTCAAGAATATGAAGTAGACGTAATGTTTAAGTAGAAATACGGGTATTTAAGAGTGGGTTAGTCGTTTCTTAACGTTGGTGTGGGATGAGTAAAACGTTCAGGCTTTAGGTCTAGAGCAAATTTGTTCAAAGCAACTACACACCACCAAACCGCAACCAATGGTCTCTCAAATTGAAACCCTCTCTAGCTCCAATCCAGGGGCAGGTAATCCTTCTACCTTTACAAATGCACTTCGAGATGACGATACTATCACCGTAATTCCGTCTGCCAACGGGGGGGTTCTCCGCCCGATCTCCACCTTTGCAGGCGCAGGAGCCGAAATTTCAGCCTATGATCCTGCAACAAAGCGCCTGTTTGTGTCGGGGGGACGCACCACCCTACAAGTGCTGGATCTGAGCAATCCCAGCAATCCAACCCTGGTGCAAACGCTGGATGTGTCGGCGTTTGGGGCTGGAACCACAAGTGTTGCAATCAGTAATGGATTGGTGGCGATCGCGATCGAAGCCAACGTGAAAACCAATCCTGGCACAGTCGCTTTTTTCAAAACAGATGGCACGTTTCAATCCGCGGTGACGGTGGGCGCACTGCCCGATATGCTGATCTTCACGCCCGACAGCACGAAAGTATTGGTCGCAAATGAAGGCGAACCCAACAGCTACAATCAACCGGATTCTGTTGATCCCGTCGGGTCAGTCAGCATTATTGACTTGAGCCATGGCGTTGCCAACGCAACCGTGCAGACAGCCGGGTTTGAAGGCTTTAATGGTCTGAAGGCTGATCTGCAAGCGAAAGATGTGCGAATCACGGGACCCAATGCCACGGTTGCTCAAGACTTGGAGCCGGAATACATCACCATTTCAGCCGATGGAAAAACTGCCTGGGTGACGCTTCAGGAGAATAACGCGCTTGCCGTAGTGGATATTGCCACCGCGAAAGTCACCAACATTTTGCCGCTGGGCTTGAAGGATCACAGCAAAGGATTGCCTGCGCTCACCAACTATGAGTTTACGGATTTACCGGTGCTGGGAACGACGGCAACCGTCAATCCTAACAATCCGAGTCAAACGGTAGCAGGTCAGGACATTCGGTTGGGTGGTTTTTCTGGATTGGCATTTGAAGGCGTTGCAGCAAATGGCAATCTCAAATTCATTACTCACACCGATCGCGGTCCCAATGGGGAGCCAACTAGGTCTGAACGTCCGTTTGCACTGCCCAACTTTCAGCCGCAACTGGTGCGGTTTGAACTGAATCGGACTTCGGGCGAAATCGCGATTATCGAGCAGATTGGCTTGACCCGTCCCGATGGCACATCCCTAACGGGCTTACCGAACGTGCAAAGTGGTACGGCAGGAACCGCCTTTAACGACGAAGTAGGAGTCGATTTGTTTGGCAATCGGTTAGCCAATGATCCGTTGGGTAGCGATCTTGAAGGGATTGCGATCGCCCCCGATGGCAGTTTCTGGATGGTGGATGAGTATCGTCCTGGCATTTATCACTTCGACCCCCAAGGGCGGTTAATCGATCGCTTCATTCCCCAGGGTTCCCCCACGGCAACGGGCGAGTTTGGCACTCCAGCATTGCCAGAAGTGTATGCCCAGCGTCGTACTAATCGCGGCTTTGAAGCGATCGCTTTGGAAGGCAACAAACTCTATGCCTTTATTCAAAGCGCGATCGACAATCCCGATACGACGGGCGATACAACCTCTCGCAATTCTCGCAACCTCAGAATCTTAGAGTTCGATATTTCCACCAACACGGTTACAGGGGAATACCTCTATATTCTTGACAGCATCAGCGGGGCTGGCAACGCGAGAACCGACAAGATTGGCGACGCGGTTTCCCTCGGCAATGGCAAGTTCTTGGTGATTGAGCGGGACGATCGCGATAGTACCCAGGCAAACAAGCTACTTTACGAAATCGATCTCTTAGGAGCAACCAACATCAACGGCATCGCTGGCGTGGGTGGCAAGACGATCGAACAGTTGACGGTTGCAGAATTAAGTACAGCCAATTTGCGTCCCGTGGATAAGCGGCTAGTGACGAATGCTGCCGCGCTTGGCTATACAGATGTAGAGAAAATCGAAGGACTCGCCAAAATTGATGCCAATACCTTCGCAGTCATTAACGATAACGACTTCGGCGTGGGTGGCAGTGCTGCCAGCGGCGGGGTTCTATCGCCTGCTTCAGTTGATCCAACGATCAAGCTGGGCATTCTTGAGTTCAATCAAAGCAACGGACTGGATGCTAGCGATCGCGACTCTGCCATCAACATTCGCAACCAGCCCATCTTCGGCATCTATCAACCCGACGCGATCAGTAGCTTTACGGTTAATGGGAAAACCTACTTAGTCACCGCCAACGAAGGTGATACGCGAGACTATACCGGATTTGCCGATGAAGCGCGCTTAGGCAGCAGCAGCTATAAACTGAATCCAGCGGTATTTCCGAACGCAGCCGAACTAAAGCAAAACGCCAACCTGGGTCGCCTCGTTGTTTCCACTGCTTCCGGTGACACCAATGGCGATGGTTTATTCGAGCGGATTGAAGTGTTTGGCGGGCGATCGTTCTCAATTCGAGATGCTGCGGGCAATCTGGTCTACGACAGTGGCGACCAGTTTGAGCGGCTCACTGCCGCCGCCCTCCCTGCCAACTTCAACTCAAACCATGAAGCCAATAACTTCGACGATCGCAGCGACAACAAAGGTCCAGAACCAGAAGGGCTGACTGTGGCAACGGTGAACGATCGCACCTATGTCTTCGTTGGCTTAGAGCGGATCGGGGGTGTCATGGTCTATGAAGTCACAAATCCGCGTCAACCTGTGTTCGTCGAGTACATCAACCCGCGAGATTTCAGCGTTGATCCCACCTCCGGCGAAACCGATGCTGGACCCGAAGGCTTGACCTTTATTGATGCCAGAACCAGTCCAAATGGCAAGCCGCTGCTCGTGGTGACAAATGAGATCAGCAACACGGTTTCAATCTTCGAGTTCAATCCACCCACCCGGATCAGCGATATTCAAGGAACCGCTCATCGATCGCCCCTAGAAGGACAAACCGTCAGCAACGTCTCTGGCATCGTGACGGCAATCCGCAACAACGGATTCTATGTTCAAGACCCCACCCCCGATAGCAATCCTGCCACCTCAGAAGCCGTCTTTGTCTTCACCAATAGCCGCCCAACGGTGAACGTCGGAGATGCAGTATTGGTAAATGGCACTGTCGGCGAGTTTCGTCCTGGCGGCGCAACGAGCACAAACTTAACCACGACTCAAATTGGTGGAGCCGGAAATCCAACTGCCACCTTCCGCGTGGTTTCCAGCGGCAATCCACTCCCAGAGGCAACCATCATTGGTGCAGGTGGACGGATTCCACCCAATCAAGTGATCAGTAGCGGTGTCGTGGGTGGCAGCGTCGAAAATCCTGGTTCTGTCTTTAATCCAACCGTGAACGGCATCGACTTCTACGAAGGACTGGAAGGAATGCGAGTCCAGGTCAACAATGCGATCGCTGTCAGCCCGACCAATAACTTTGGTGAAATCGCAGTGTTGGCAGACAACGGCGCAGATGCAAGTCCTCGCACTGCACGCGGCGGTATCTACATCCAGCCGAACGATTTCAACCCGGAACGGATCATCATTGATGATGCCATCGTCAGCAATCCACCCCAGGTGAATGTGGGCGATCGCTTCTCGGCTCCGGTCACGGGGGTTCTCGACTACAGCTTTGGCAACTTCAAACTGCTCAACACCGAAGCCTTGCCCAGTGTGATTTCGGGCGGTCTGACCAGAGAAACAACTGAATTGACAGGGGATGTCAATCAACTCACAGTTGGCACATTCAACGTGGAAAACCTCAGTCCTGCCAGCGGTGCAGCCCGGTTTGCGGCACTTGCCGATCGCGTCGTCAACAATCTCAAAACTCCTGACGTTCTGACGATTGAGGAAATCCAGGACAATAGCGGTCCAGCGAACGACGGCGTTGTGGATGCTAACCTGACCTACCAGCGATTGATTGACGCTATCGCGGCGGCAGGTGGACCCCGTTACGAGTACCGCCAAATCAATCCTGTAAACAATCAGGATGGCGGACAACCCGGCGGCAACATTCGCGTCGGCTTCCTGTTCAATCCCGATCGCGTGACGTTTGTCGATCGTCCCGGTGGCGGTTCTCTGGTTGATACCACTGTCGTTAATGGTGCATTTGGCGTAGAACTCTCTACCAGCCCCGGACGAATTGACCCCACCGACCCCGCATTCGACAGTTCGCGCAAACCGCTGGTGGGTGAATTTCTGTTCAACGGTGGCAACCAGGTATTCGTGATTGCCAACCACTTCAACTCGAAAGGGGGCGACCAGCCGCTGTTCGGGCAATTCCAGCCACCCACCCTTACCACCGAAGCGCAGCGACTCCAGCAGGCGCAAATCGTGCGTGGGTTTGTCGATGAGATCCTCCATCTCGATGCCAATGCCAACGTGGTCGTGGCGGGTGACTTAAACGACTTCCAATTCTCGCGCCCCTTGCAGGTGTTAACCCGCGATCAGGCATTGGTCAATCTGTTTGATCTGTTGCCTGCCAACGAGCAATACACCTACATTTTCGATGGCAACTCCCAGGTGTTGGATCACATTCTGGTTAGCCACAGTTTGTTCAATGCCACGGCTGAATTCGATGTGGTTCACATTAACTCCGAATTTGCTGACCAAATTAGCGACCACGAGCCGCTGGTATCTCGGTTTACGCTTCTGCCCAACGGAGCCAGAGGTCAGCGCAGCTTTGAGGTGGATCTGGGCGAACAACTGACCATCACCCATTTTGGTGGAGTGGGACGTGGCGTAAACCCGACGGCTCAAACGGTGGCAGAAGCCGATAGCTTGAAGTTCACGGGTGCTGATTTGGTCGCTCGAAACCTGTTGCTGACTCAAGTTGGCAGTGATTTAGAACTCACCTTTGCAGGCGCTGAAAACACGAAAGTGACCCTCAAAGATTTTCAGCTTGATAATCTGGATAATCTACAGCGGCGCACGGGGGCAGCGATCGACATTGGCAACATCCTGTTCGATGGTCAAATCGCCATTCAGGACAGCTTCGATGTGTTTGATGCAAACGCAACCCTCAATCGTATCTTCAACCGCAACTCCGTCACCTTCCTAAACGATCTAGACAACGATGTCACTGGGTTTAACAACTCCCATGATGTGATCAACGGACAGGGCGGAAACGATACGATTTATGGCTTGGGTGGCAATGATCTGCTGCGCGGCGGAGCCGGAGACGATCGCTTGTTCGGTGGCGCTGGCAACGACATCTTGTATGGGGGTGAGGGCAATGATTACCTCAACGGCGGTTTAGGCGATGACCTTCTGTATGGAGGGGCTGGACGCGATACCTTCGTGATCAGTCGTCGTTCTGGAACCGACACGATCGCGGATTTTGAAGTCGGCATGGATCTCATCGCTCTACCTAGCGGCTTGCGCTTTAACCAACTGACGATCGCGCCCACTTCAGGAATAGCGAGCGATACCTTGGTCAGTCTAACTCGCACGGGGGATGCCTTAGCCATCCTCACGGGTGTTCAGGCAGACACCATTACCCGCTCTAGCTTTATCGCAGTCTAGTCAGCAGCGGTAACAATCGATGAGACGGATGATAGAGTCTTTGCCATCATCCGTCTCATTCATGAAAACGTAAAGTTTTTGTCAGCTAAACCCAAATCGGATTTGAATGGGTTCTCTTCGGGGCTGTAACGACATTTGAACGGCTTCAACTAGGGGCATAGATGCTGCACCGTTTAGACCCGTGATATCACTAGGATGATGAGAGATCGATAGATTAACTGCACAGATTAAGCCGTTGGTTTCATTAACAACCATTATTCATGCCAGTCACTACAGTCCTCGTGAAATAATGAAATTTGTCACAAAGTTGAGGCTTACCAGGGATGAAAGCAGCTTCGGTAGAATGAAGTTTGTGATTGACCCTCTTAAACAATGCGAGTGCTGTTAGTAGAAGATGAAGCGGATTTGGGGCTGGCAATCAAGCAAGTCCTAGTCGGCGAAAAATATGTCGTGGATTGGGTGCCCGATGGCGCTCAGGCATGGCATTGTCTGGAAAGCCAGTGGACAGATTACACCGTGGCGATCGTCGATTGGCTGTTGCCGGAGCTATCCGGGTTGGAGTTATGTCAGCGGTTGAGACTGCACCAAAATCCTTTACCTGTGCTGATGCTGACTGCTTTGGGGCAATCGGAGAATCGAGTCGCAGGGTTGGATGCGGGAGCCGATGATTACCTGGTTAAGCCGTTTGTCATGGAAGAGTTATTGGCGCGGTTGCGGGCACTTCAGCGGCGATCGCCCCAACTCCAGCCCCAAAACCTAACAATTGGCGCATTCACACTTGACTATGCCAACAATGCCCTATCCATCGCTACTACTCAACCGTTCCAAATGATTCCGTTAACCGTGAAGGAATTTCAGATTCTCGCCTACCTGATGCAAAATCCCGATCGCATTATTTCCGGCAGCAAAATTCGGCATCAACTTTGGGATCTGGATGAGGAACCCATTAGTAATGTCGTTGCCGCTCAAATGCGGTTATTGCGACGGAAATTAGCGAGTTACGACTGTACCTGCCCGATCGAAACCATTTCGGGTCAGGGCTATCGTTTCAACACTGCTCTGTGAATTGTCATCATGAACAGCCACCAACTGTTTCGTCGCAGCCGGACTCGTTTAGCCCTCTGGTATGCCGTGGTCATGGGAGCGATTTTGAGCCTGTCGGCGCTGGGAATGTATCGATCGCTGGTTCAGTCTAATTGGACTGCAATGGAACGAGAAATGGAATCGATCGCGGGTACGCTTCATGACAGCCTGGAACCGATGCTGCCTGCTTCAGAAGACCCAACGGCAGTGTTACGCCGCATTTTGCCAGAACTTTGTCTAGCTAGACAACCTTGTAACACCAACCCAACGTTAATTCAACGACATACCACTGGCATTAGCGATCGCAGCACCTACTACATTCGTCTTTTTGATCACCACGGCAAACTTCTCGCCTTCTCACCCAATCAACCCGCCGATTTGCCACCCATTTTACACGCGACACCCTCGCAAACACTGCAAAGCGCCAATAGCACCCGTTACCAGCAATTCACAACGATCTTGCACAGTGCAGGTGCCCGTCACACTTCACACTCCCATCCTCACCCGCATTCCTCCTGGGGTTACTTGCAACTTGGGCGGAATCTAGAACCGTTTGACGCAGAAGTGAATCGAATGCAATGGACATTGTTGCTTGGGTTCCCGATTGCATTAGGCTTAATTGCCGTGTCTAGCTGGTGGCTTTCAGGATTAGCAATGCAGCCAATTTATCAGTCTTACCAACAACAGCAACAGTTCACCGCGAATGCTGCCCACGAACTGCGATCGCCCCTTGCCAGCCTCTTGGCGACAGTGGAAGCGATTCTCCGCTTACCGCCAGCCTATCAGCATGATGTTCCCATGATGCTCCATACAGTTGAGAGGCAGGGACGACGACTAAGCCATTTGATCGCGGATTTACTCTTCTTGACCAGTTTTGAGCATAGCCCGTCGCCCAAGCCGTTTCAGCCTTGTTGCCTCAATGACTTGATTAGCGATTTGACCGAGGAATTTTTAGAGCTTGCAACCACTGCTAAAATTCACCTCACCAATCACATACCCAATCATGAAGTTTATGTTTTAGGGAACGAATCCCAACTTTACCGTCTGGTGTCAAACTTATTAGCGAATGCGATTCAATACACACCGAATGGGGGGCAGATAGTCGTTAGTTTAACGACCCGCGATCGCATGGCATTGATCACCGTAAAAGATACTGGAATTGGGATTGCAGCCGTAGAACAAACCCGAATTTTTGATCGGTTCTACCGTGTTGACAGCGATCGCTCTCGCAAGACAGGCGGAACTGGATTGGGGTTAGCCATTGCACAGACGATCGCCCATGCCCATAGCGGTTTACTGACCGTGAGCAGTAAATTAGAATTAGGAAGTACATTTACTGTTCAACTACCTGAGCAGAAAAGTTGATCAACCTAAGCAAAAGTACTCGTAAACAAAATAAGTAAAAAAATGTTTCACACTCTCGGTTTTATCAAATAGCCCTATCAAATGCTGCCCAAACAGAGCCAAAACCACGCCCTTTGATTCAGGTCACTTTCAAATAGTGAGATACCGCCTGATTTTCTAGACACTACTCTTAATTGACTACTTCAAAACTAGCGACTTCCAACACAGGACCGATCATGGCGATCGTCATCACATCCTCGCGGATCTGACCTGATACTTTGACCTTTAGTCCGGCTTTTTGCAGATCGGCAGGTGCTTTATGCAATTCGTAAGTTTCCTTACTGCTGACTAACGCCCAAGTGCCCATGCCAAAGCCTTTGCGCTCAATTGTGCCTTCTACGTGAATGCTCATGCGATCCGTCCTTCTGGTTTAACAACAAGCCGTGCCAACGCGAAACAAAGAATTGCATTCACTGCTAGGAATAGCCGCGCCATGATGCCATCCCCTAGCCACATGAGCGCCGGTGAAGTGACAGCCGAGATCGCCAGAAACACTGCCATTCCGATCGCGCTTCCGATCGCGAACCCCTTCCAAGTGCGATGACCCAACAGCAGCAACACCAACCCTAACGGAATCAAAATACTGGCAAAAAATGGATTGAGTCCACCACTCAATTGAACCGTACTTCCCATCTCCGCTAGCGAACTTCCCATGAGCCGAAAGGGCCACTGGGGCGCATCAAACAAATAAACGCCGCGCAGAAAGAAGAGACCCGTGCTGCCCATGACTAAGCCAGAAGACAGCGACCACGTCCAAGCGAAAGGAAAGTAGATCTTCAGCAGCCAAGCGAGTAGATAGGAGCCTAGCACCATCGCCAGTTTGGGTCCGAGGGCAATTACCCCCCCATCGATCCAGAAGCGAGGATTGAGATAGCCATTATCCCGCAGCCAGCGGAAGAAGTCTTGAAAGGAAATCTTGCCTTGAGCCGCTAGCTTCACGGCAGCAGCGGCATCTAGTTTGCCTGCCCCAAAGTGATTCAGGTTGTCGTCTTGAACGACCAACGCCGACTGTTTGATCACTTCTTCAATTTCATCAGGATTGGTCACGCCAGCCGCTTTAATTAACGCCACCACGCCAGATACATGAGGAGCCGCCATGCTAGTTCCCTGGAAAGCTTCAAACACCGATTCCCCCGTTTGCGGATTCAGCGTGTTTTGCAAAATGCCGCCCGTTTTGTCTTCGCCGTCGATTAACCCTCCTGGAGCCGAAATATCAATGCCAGCGCCATAGTTGGAATAGGGCGTTTTGCTGCCTGCGGCATCCAGAGCCGACACGCCGATCACATGGGGATAGCGCGCCGGATACTCCGCCGCATTGCGTCCGGCATTCCCCGCAGCCGCAACCACCACCACGCCTTTACTGTGGGCATAGTCGATCGCCTCTTTCATCAACTGGCTTTCCCCGCCACCGCCCAAACTCATGTTAATTACATCGGCTTTTTGATCCGCCGCAAACCGAATCGCTTCCGCAATATCAGCAACGGTGCCGCCCCCTTCAGCACTCAAAACCTTGAGCGGCATCAGATTTGCTTCATAGGCAATTCCGGCAACGCCAAACTTATTGTTAGTTGCCTGGGCGATCGTGCCTGCCACATGGGTGCCGTGCCCGTTATCGTCTCTCACACTGGTGCGATCGTTAACAAAATCGTAACCTGCAACAAAGTTGGTATCTAATAAATCGGGCACTTGACTAATACCCGTATCAATCACCGCAACCGTGATGCCTTTGCCTTTAGTTTGATCCCAGGCTGTCTCCACGTTAATGCTCCGCATGTTCCACTGCTTGCCATATTCCGGGTCGTTGGGCACGGCATAGGTACGGTAAAGATAGTCTGGCTCAATGAATTCTGTGTACTTGCGGAGATCAGAGTTTCTCAGCTTGTCGAGTAGCTTTTTGTCTCCTGGCATGATGAAGATGTGATCTGCTAGGGAAAACTCGCTGTTGTAATGAGGAGAAGTGCTGTAGGTTTTCGCGATCGCGTCAATCTGGCTCTCAATTTGCGCCGCCCCCACATCTTCCCGAAAGTCGAGGATGATGGAGTTGTAGCTGCCCTCAACGGCTAACCCTGGAAAGGTGGTCAGCGCCCAACCCAATCCCACAAGAAACAAAACTACCAGCAACAACTTCTTCATGCCATCCGCCTAGTCAAGACTGGTTACTACCTTAGCTCACCTCTATCGAAAGTGGCAGGGAACTATATTGCGATCGTTACAAGAAGCAGGCAAGAGGCAAGAGCTAAGAGACGAATGGCGAATAACGCGATGGTGCAACTAAGAACCCTCACCCCAAAACCCTCTCCTGTGGGAGAGGGGCTTCCAAGAAATCTCTGGTTCCCTCTCCTGCGGGAGAGGGCTAGGGTAAGGGGAGTGTTTGCGTTGTTTCAGGAAAGTTGCATATCGCGTGAATAGAAAAAGGATTTATAGCGTTGTCTAAACCTGTAGGCTTAGAAAAGTAGTAGTTCGTCTGCTATGGTAGCCGTCTTATCTGTGGAAACACTTTTTATTGGCAAACAAACACTGAACATTTTTTGAACTCAAAATTCAAAACTTAAAACTTTTCTTTTCCCCTTCCTATGGAACGTGGTCTTTTTTGGTTATCGTTGTTGGCGGTATTTTGCGGGTTAGCGTGGGCTGGCTGGAAGGAATATCAAAAGGTTGAGGCATATCGGCTGTGGGCGGAGCAGTTTGAACGGGCAAAGTATGATTTGTATGCGGTGATTGGGCAACAGGGCGATGAGTTAACTTGGGGTACTCCCACGTCTCAAGGCATTGTGGATACGAAAACGTTTTCCCTCAAGCAGGTGCAGTCGATTCAACTGCTAGTGAATGGGAAAGTAGCCGATTGGAATAATCCGCCACCGAAAGGACGCGCTGAATTAGAGTTTTCTTATACCAACGGTGCAGAGTCTATCCGTATTCCCTTTACTGAGCCGCCTCTTGCTGCCCAGTGGGGGCAGTTTTTGCAGAAAAGACTGGAAAGTTATTGACCCGATAAGTGATAAACAGAGCCAAGTTTTGGTGTGGTGTTCGCTTGCTCTGATTTTTCTAAAAGAGTGTTTTTCTTGCTCTGCATCTCGACGATTTGGTTCCCGGCGATCGCAAGATTACGTCTAGAAGTAGCGAGTTGTTCTGCCAAAACTGGCTGGACAAAATTTGCCTGAAGATCTTCTAATAAAATAATTGCCTGTCGTAGATTAGTGGCGTAGCGCACCGCACTGTCTATCTCCATATCAATGCTTCTTATCAAAGCTTCTGTAGATTCTTGAGAAGTAAACATCTCGACTCTCTGCTTCGCTACAACTAACCCTAATGGTGTTTGGGGTTTGAGGCAAATAGCAACCGACATTGTATTAATTCACAGGAAAAATATAGACCAGTACTTTTAGATAAAGTTTAAGGATATTTTGAGCCTAAAATTCTGATTCAACCGCAGAGGCTTTCCAGAAACCGTGGTGGGTTTTAGGTGTGTCTAAAAAGTGTTTTCTATCATTCATCAGCAGCCTGACATTTTGGGACTTTTCACATCTTCTTAGAGAATTACATCTGTCAATGGTCAACGGCTTGCCCAACGTTTTGTGAGGGAACGTGACATCAGGGCTGATTGCCGCTACATTGGGGCGAATTCGCATACCTGTGTGCTATGAGTCGTCAGTTATCGAGTTCCTCCGTGCCAAATCGTCCGTCTAATCGTCCGCAGGTTGGGGTTAGTCGCCAATCTGCCATGCCAGGGGTTGCAGCACGATCGCCCACTCCACCAGTCCAACTAGCAACAAAACCGCGATCGCGTGTCTCAAAAAAGAGGGTTCATCCGTTAAAGCCGAATTTAAAAGGGTTCCGAGTAGCCGGAGCGATCGCGCTGATGATTTTACTCGGTGGTGGAATTGCGAGTAGTGGCTGGTTAGCGCTGCAACTAATCGTCAATCCACAGTCGTTAGGCTGGGTGAGTCAATGGTTTCCTGGATGGATGCCGTCGAAAGGGGCAGAACACCCGCCTCAAACGCTTCATGCGATTCGGACAGCGCTCCGCAGTCAGGGAAAAACGACGGGAGAACTGCTGGAGTTGGGTCAAAATGTCAGCTTTATGGATGACAGAACGACCGTATCCGATCTGCTGCTACCTGTGTTGGAGCAGCGCCCCAATTGCCAGACCGATTATTGTGACCAAATTGTGGCATTGCGGCTGTATCAAACGGCGACGGATCGCAAAACCGCGACCCATGAGCCACTATATTCTTTGGTCGATCAGATTGCGATCGCGGGACCTGAAGAATCCTTTGCGATCGCGCCCTTAGTCGATGCCAAGTCTGATAACCAAGGCTCCAGTCGAGCGTTGCCGTTGACTAGCCTGACGCGATCTGAAGCGGTGCCAGCCACTCAAGGGATTTGGCTAACTCTCAGCGGCAAGCGCGATCGCGGCAATGAAACGCTTGCTTATGGACAAATCATTCACTACCATCCCAGCCGTTTTCATCTCAGCAAAAAGTTGCAGTGGACAAGCCCTACGGGGGAAGTCCCGATTTGGAAACAAGTCACTGGCAGCAGCGACCCGGAACTGATCGTCAATCACACCATTGGCATGGAGCCGCAGTTTGAGATCTATCACATTAAGCCGCTCAACTTTTTGCCTAGCCCCGTTCAGTTGGAGGCGATTTCCCTTTCAGAGTCCGTTTTGCCACACTCTGCCTATCAGTCGGCGCTGCTGTTGGCACGGGGCGGGCTATGGTCAACTAGCCTCAAATGGCTGGAGTCGCTTAAGGGAAAATTGCCTGCTAAAGCATGGTCTAGCACGGCGCAAGCTCAGTTCGATTTGATTCGCTGGCACGCTCAGGTGACCCAAGGTCAGGCAGAAAGTTCGTGGGCAAGTCCCAGCCAACAGGTGTTGGCAAACTTGATCGATGGGCGCTGGGAGCGGGCATTGCAGGTGTTTCAATCGTCTGTGGTTGCTAGTCATGAAACGGCAGAGGTGCTAAAAGCGGATGGGGGCAGGCTGGAAAATCGGGTCAAAGCATTTGGGCAAATCGGCTCGGATAAGCTGGAGGTGAAAGCGTGGGGTGCGTTGTTGCTCACGGCGCAAAAAGGGCAATCTGCCGCGATCGCCTGGTTGAAAAAGCAACCCAAAGTCACCGCTGCCGAAATTGCCCAAATCACCGCGTTGACGAAACGGCTTGATCCCGCGTTTACAGACACGCTCACCAGCAGTTCTAGCCGAATGATTGGCACCGTTCAACCCATTGCTCAGGTCAATTTAACAGACTGGTTATTTCCCCCTGACAAGAAGCCGCTTCAGTCCGAGCAGCAAAACTGGTATCAAGTCAATGTCGCGGCATTTCATACGGGCGATCGCTGGCAATCAGATTCATTTTCAACCTTGCCCACGGCGGCGATCGCGCTCTGGAAGCGGCTAGGCTTAGACACTACTTCTACCTTGCAACTGGTGACCTGGCAACCCAATGGTGAACCCCAAACGCTGTTGGCAACCATTCAAGCCGTCCGATTACAAGGTGATCGCTTGCAACTGCTCATTTCTGGCGATGCTTCGATGGGCAGTAATTCCGGATCTCAGGCTCTCGCCCTCACAGAATCCGCCCTGCAATGGCTCAGTCCTGATGTGGTTTCTCTAGGTGACTGGATGCAGCAACAGCCAAAATGGGCCGCAAAAGCAATTCCGACATTGACACAAGAATTACAGCAGGCGATCGCCCTTTCTCCCTGGACAGATCTAGAGCCACTCGCCAGTAATTGGACGATTCAGCTTGCTAACCTAACGGGCGGCACCCAACCCGATGTCATCTTGACTCTTCAACCCGACGACTTAAACACGCTCATACCATCAGGGCGATCTCCCCAAGCCGCACCGACTCAGCCCAAAACCCTGATTTTCTCTAGCGCTGGCAAATTGCTGTACAGCGAAGTTTCTGCGGAACGTGGGCAACAGTACCGGGCGATCGCCGATTTAGGAAACCCCTTACCCACCTTGATTGTGGACTCGCCAACCCAATACAAACTGTTGCAATGGTCAACCCAACACCAGAAATTTAGTTTGAAGTTGCAACACGACAGGTAAGGTTATAACCCTAGCGTTAATTGCCAGTTTTTTAAGGTGCCGATATCGCCCAAAGCAGCATCCACCACTTTAAGCTGCCAGTTGCCCTGTGCCGATTGTCCCACCAATCGAGCGAGGGCTGGAGTGGATTGGGGCGTATAGGTTGCCTGCCAAACCGTTCTGCGTCCTAATGTTCGAGCTTGTAATAGGGCAGTTCGCTGAGAAGGGGCAATTAGGCTGATTTCCAGGTCGCCTAAAAAGCTATGTTCTAGTTCTAAATTGACTTGAATAGTGCGAACAGAACCCGTTTCCGTCACTTGAATTGAACTAATGATGCCTTGGGGATTGTTATCAGGAATTGCCGAGCTAGCGGGGTTGGTTCGCTGAATTTGGCGGGAAGGGGCGATCGCCGGAACTTTTCGCTGTAGGGCTGCTTGCGTTGCCTTAAATGCATTTACCTTGCCATAACCAAACCAGTCACAGCGTCCACCTATTTCATAGGTGCCTTTCCGCAAGCCAAACTGCGGGTCTGGATTCGGGTCAACAATTTTATCAGCGGTTTGCTGTAACACTTGCCTCACTTCCATCGCCGTTAGATCGGGATTTGCAGACAGCACCAGCGCTGCTACCCCCGCTACCACGGGACAAGCGCTAGAGGTGCCGCCAAAATCGGAGGTAAAGTCAGTAGGGTCGTAGCCCGGTTGCCCAACGCGATCGGTCGTGACCACGCCTAAACCCAGTAGCTCTTCCCGCACCGGGGGCGGCGTATACACATAGCCGACCCCTTGCAACCCAAACCCAGGGGGCGCATTATTGCTGGGGGCACAGACTGAGATTTCCTTTCCCCAGTTGCTATAAGCCGCTTTGCGGTTCAGACTGGTGGAAGCCGACACTGCAATCACGTCAGGATGCACGGCAAATCCGGTTAGCCAATTGGTTGCGCCCTTTAAGGCGTTGTTCGTCCATCCCTGCTCGTTCACCGTGCCATTAATCGGGCGATTCGCATTGCCCGCCGCAAACACAATTACACAGCCCTTGCCATTTCGTCCTTCACTCGCGGCACGAGATAGGGCGTTCCGCTGCCGCAGCGATAATGGGAAATACACCGCTGACGGACCCCAACTGCAAGAAATCACGGAAGCGCCTTTAGTCATTGCCCAACCAAATAAAGCTTCAACCGACTCGTCATCTAAAAAGCCACTGGTGCGGAGGGGCATCAGGGCACAGCCCGGAGCAACGCCCACAGCCCCTTTACCGTTTTCTTCGGCAACCGAAACGCCAGCACACGCCGTACCATGATTGTCGTCGGGTTCACCGGGCATGGGCAAAAAGTCATTATCCTTAAAGTCCCGTGGTGCAACGATTTTGCCCACGCCTTGGAAGTCGGGATGGTTCAAATCAACGGAATCATCCATGATGGCGACCACCACCGATCGCGCCCCTCTCGTGACATCCCAAGCTTGTTCTACAACAATGTGAGAATTGGGTGCCAAATCAGCGCCACCACTATGATTCAAGTGCCACTGTTTAGGATAGACCGGATCTTTGGGACGATAGAGAGCCTGTAACTTAACCACAATGTTCGGTTCGGCAACTAAAATCTCCGATCGCTGCATTAGGCGATTAGTCACTTTCACAGGATTTTCTTGAGCCGCCGCCGTGACTTGAAAAACAAACGTATTGGGAATGCCAATCACTGGCTTCACCTGCGCCAACCCCATATCACTCGCAATTTGGGCGATCGCTTCCGGGTTAACCTGGGGCGCAAACTGCACCGTCACTTGATCTGTCATGTAAACTCGCGACGTTGGATCATCCTTAAATTGATAGATATGACTGGCGTAATCAACCTGATCCGACTGGCGCACCTGCTGCATCACCCGATCTCGCTGACCTGGCTCTACCACAATTTCCGTTAGCTGCTGCGGTGACTCCTCTGTACTCACTTCAGCAGGCAGGGGCTTGAAAAAATCCATCATGACTGCCTGATCCGCCGCTTTCACCGTAAAGCGATCGCTCACCTTTTCAATCAGCAGTTCTTCGCCGCCTCGCTGAAGCACCTGACCCACGCTCGCCTCTGGCATGGATTGGCTAGAAGCATCAGGTTGCAAGGGAGTTGGGTTAGTCATAGAAGCACCTCAAAACAGTGGCTACACATTGCTAACAGGCTGAATCTCGTTAGCGCGATTGGCAGGAAAAGGGCGATCGCATCTCCAGACTACTCCAAGTCTTTCTCAAAAGATCCCTCACCTAAAATTCAAAGTATATAAAGTATCGAGATAGGTACTTCGACGCATGACAAGTTGCAGTGGTAATATACATAAGTTCAACTAACTCCCGTTTCCTTTAGCAACGTTGCCCCATGAAATTCTCTGGAATGCGTCGTTTTCTTTACATTACGAGTTTGGCATCCTTGTCGATTCTGGTCGCTTCCAGCGCCTTTAAGTCCGAAACACTGTCGGCGCAGGAATTGCCAACGGGTCCCAATCAGGCAAAACCCATTGATCCAACTGCTCCCAACGTTGTCAGCCCTACTAGCCAAGAAACTGGAATTCTCAGCTTGCAAGGCGGCACAAAGCTAATGCAGGAAGCCAACAATGCTGTTTCTTCCCAAAATTATCCTCTAGCACTGAAAAAGTTTCAGGAAGCCCGTCAAGTTTTTAACCAACTCTCCAACTTCTATCAAGAACTCGCAGGTAGTTTTTCTGGAATCGACAATCGCATTGCAGATGGACATCGCCGCAAAGCGTTAGAGACGGCTGAAATGCGAGATAACTCAACCTATCAACTAGCCTTAGTGCATCGCGCTCAAAACCAGTCTGAGCTAGCAGTTCCGCTATTAGTGCAAATCATTCGGAGTCAACAACCCACTCGCGATTTAGGTAAAAAAGCTTATCAGCAGCTTTTTGAGCTTGGCTTTGTAGACTCTCCCTTTCCTCGACCGCGCGCCGATAGCGCTGCACCTTCTTCCACTTCTGCCAAATAATCAATCAAGCATCAAACTGCTTTCAACTCGTTGTTTTTCTTTTTAGCTTTCAGTTTTGCAAGATTTCAAGCAAAACTTTAAGCAAACACATAGATCTGTTTCAAATCGTTAAACTAAGTTGAGTCACTCAACAAGATAAGGAGGGTCAATGGTTAGCCCCGATCAGGTTGAAGCCATGATTAAGGGTGAGATACCCGATGCTCAGGTTCAAGTTCTGACAAGCGATGGTGAACACTACGAAGTGATTGTGGTTTCTCCAGTTTTTGAGGGAAAGCGGCTAGTTCAACAGCATCAGCTTGTTTATCATGCGATTCAAACTGAAATGTTAACTGGGGCAATTCATGCAATGGCGGTTAAAACCTATACCCCTCAAGCATGGGAATCTTCTAAGCAAGCTGTTTAGCTTAGTAGAGCCTATAAATATTCAGCGTTTAATTTAGTCCACAGCCCATTACCAAAGCAAATTTATGACTCCAGAAACTAAAGCACGGATTGAAAGCTTGCTCCAAGATAACAAAGTGATGGTTTTCATGAAGGGGAATAAATTGATGCCCCAATGTGGTTTTTCCAATAATGTTGTGCAAATTCTTAATGTTTTAGGCGTTCCGTTTGAAACAGTTGATGTTTTGGCAGACTCTGAAATTCGCGATGGCATTAAAGAGTTTTCGAGTTGGCCCACAATTCCTCAAGTTTATGTCAATGGGGAGTTTGTGGGCGGCTCTGATATTTTGATTGAGCTTTACCAGAAAGGTGAGTTACAGCAGATAGTGGAAGTTGCAATGGCATCTTGACGATCGCTTTATCAGCGCGATCGCCATCATACACAACAGTTACATAATAGAAAAAGCCCTTCTGTTGCATTTAACAAAGGGCTTTTCTCGTATTATTTAGTAGTAGCCGCGCTCAACTTCTGGCTGTGGTTTTTCAAAGTTAGAGATATCGTAGAGATAGCGAGTTACTTCTTCTTCCAACCGATGAATTAGGTATGCCTCAAGACTATTAGCGTGCCTTAATGCGGCAAGGTAACCATCGATATACAGTCGCAAATCATCAAATCGATAGCCTCGACTCCAGAGGTCAACTAGAGAATCAGTTAACCGTTGGTAGTACCGAATTGTTAAAGTGTCTTGCAGCATAGTGGGGTGTGAAAAGCGCCTTTGATTAAGAGCAGTGGGTTGCTGTCTTTCCACTAAACAAGATTGGGCTGATTCACAAAAGTGACGACCAAATCTGGTTTAATCACTCTATCTTAACTTTAATGAAGTGAATTCTAGTAGCTTTTTGAGTAAGCCGTTAGAAAGATTTTCAAGAGTACAACCAATAGAAAGGCTCATCTTCTTGAGTAACGCTGATTACAAATATGAAGCGGGGTCTCTGTTACATTGAGGACACAAATCGGAAGGAAACTAAGCCTGAGTGGTCGCTTTTTGTATCCAGATTGTTGAAGGAAATCCCCACCTGCGATCGCTGCTGGGGTGGCATTTACAGCAGGCTGGTTCAACAGTTTACCAATCTGCTGATATTCGCCAAGGGATGGATGTATTTCAGCATCGTCAGCCAGGATTAGTAATTTTAGATTCTGAATTACCCGATGGAGATGGCGTTGAGTTTTGTCGTTGGTTAAGACAGCAACAGTCCCTAATTTTGATGCTGTCTGTCCGCAATACTGAAGCCGATATTGTGGAAGGACTGCGGGCAGGCGCAGATGATTATTTGACTAAGCCCTTTGGAATGCAAGAATTTTTAGCGCGGGTTGAAGCTCTAACCCGTCGTCGAGTGGCAATGCCACCGCCCATTTCATTAGACTGTGGCGACTTGAAAATTGATCTGGTTCATCGTCGTGTTCGATTTAGAGACGAATTAATCGATCTGACCCCTCAAGAATTTAGCCTTTTATATGTGTTAGCGCAGGCGGAAGGTCTGCCGCTGAGTCGTTCAGAGTTGTTGCGTCGGGCTTGGCCAGATGCCATCGACAATCCACGCACGGTAGACACTCACATATTATCATTGCGAAAAAAGGTAGAAACTGATCCACGCCAGCCCAGTTTAATTCAGACGGTTCGCAACGTTGGATATCGCCTAAATTTGGAAAGCCTAACTCCCAATGCGTCGACTCCTGCCAATGATTATTCCAGCCCGCGTCGGAAGGCGTTAGTACAATCTTCTGCTCAAAGAATGGCAGTGGGTGATTCGTAAAACGTTTTTTTACTTCAGCTAAGCTTCGTACATTAATGCCAGATTATCTCGATGAACGATGGTTTCTGGGCAGGAGTAGCCTAGAATTTGCTCGATTTCATCGGATTGATGTCCTTGAATTTTTTCAAGTTCTACAGTTCTATAATTTACAATTCCACGGGCAAATTCTTCGCCAGAACGATCGCACAGGGCGATCGCATCTTGGCTTTCAAACTCACCTTCCACGCGAATAATTCCGGCAGCAAGCAAAGACTTTCCTGCATAACGAATTGCCTGTACTGCGCCTTCGTCTAAAAAAAGCTTGCCCATTGGCACCAATCCATGAGCAATCCAGCGTTTACGAGCATTGGCAGGGCGAGGCTGGGGTTCAAACTGGGTGCCGATCGCTTCACCTTGCAAAATCTTTTCAATATTTTGAGTGGTTCGCCCATCCGTGATCACCGTTCGCACCCCTGCCCCTGTCGCAATGTGGGCTGCCGAGATTTTAGTCATCATGCCGCCCGTTCCCCAAGTAGAGCCGCGATCGCCGATCTGCACCTGTAATTCTTTCAAATCATTCAGGCGATGCACCACCGAAATCGGGATCGCGTCAGGATTACTGCGGGGATCAGCAGAATATAAGCGGTCAACATCGGTTAACAAAAATAGCCAATCTGCCTTCACTAAACTCGCCACCAATGCCGACAATGTGTCATTATCGCCAAATTTAAGCTCATCTACTGCCACCGTGTCGTTTTCATTCACAATGGGGATCACGCCCAACTGCAACAGTTCTTGAAAGGTTTGCTCCACATTGATGTAGCTGCTACGTTGCACCAAATCGCCACGAGTGAGCAATACTTGGGCGATCGGCTGCTGTAGCACACTGAACAAATCATCGTAGACGCGGATTAAACGACCTTGCCCAACAGCCGCAACTGCCTGTTTCAGAGTAATACTGCGGGGACGTTCTGTTAATCCTAATCGGGCGCATCCTACCCCTACCGCACCTGAAGACACTAAAACAACACGATGTCCCTGGTGGCGCAACCGACTCAGGGTCTCAACCAAGGTTGCAATAGTGGATAGTGCCAGACTGCCTGTTTCTGGCTGAGTCAAGCTGGAAGTGCCAATTTTAACCACAATAGTTTGAGACATGACGCAGCCAGAAAAAACAGAGTTTCCATAATATAAAGCGCCAACCCCCTATCAAATGGGGACTAGCGCTTTATATAGTATTCATAGGGATATATGTTTAAGGTCTTTATTTGGCTGACCTCATTTAATCTTTTATAAGAATGCCAGCAAATTCTGACATTAAAAGATTTTCTAATATTTTCTTTATATTTTCTAAAATCAATATAATTATTGGTTTTTTTCAAAGAGCGATTCACTGGTGAGTGATGCCCCCAATGCTTGAGAAATCCATACTTCAAGAGCGTGAAAAGACGATTTTCGAGGGTCAAAGTCAGGATGAATCATAGGTTCCACAAGAATAGTAAACATACCCAGGCGGTTCCCGGCTAAAACATCGGTAAACAGGCGATCGCCCACCATGCCCACTTGCTCTGGGGGCAAACCCATTGACTCAACGGCTCTCCGCACCTTACGCCGAGAGGGTTTAGCCGCGCTCGAAATATAGGGCAAGTTTAGAGATTCACCAATTCGGCGAATCCGAGCTTCACTGACGTTATTGCTAACCAGCCACAGCGTTGCCACTTGCTGCACCTCTTTCACCCAAGGTAAGAGTTCTTCAGAAACCTGAGCCGCCCGAAATGGCACCAAGGTTTCATCCACATCTAGCACCAAACCCTTGAGTTGATGGGTACTCAGCAATTCAGGCGTAATTTGAAGAATGGTGCCTGGAAGAACTAGATTAGGCTGTAAAAGGTTGCTGCGAGACATAAATTTTTACTTTAAAAAATTCGTTCAGTAGAAGTTTAATCCTTAGATTGCCCGATTTATTCTAAGAACTCCTTATTAACATGCCCCATATTACAAAACTTGTTTTAGAGCTTACTGAGTAGAAGGTTTTGTAGCATCTCGCTGATCGTGAATGGCATTTTGGGCAGATTGATGCTGGGCTAAGGTGCGACTGAAGACATGGGTGCCATCGTATCGTGCTACAAAGTAAAGATAATCGGTGTTTTCTGGGTTGAGAGTTGCCTCCAAGCTAGCTTTACCGGGGCTAGCGATCGCGGCGGGGGGCAAGCCTGGATTGATATAAGTATTATAAGGATGTGGGGTTTCCACCTCGCGATATAGCAAGGGGCGATCCGGCGTTTGCTTAATGCCAAAAGCATACTCCACCGTCGGATCAGAGGCGAGCGGCATTCCTTTGTTTAATCGATTGGTAAATACACCTGCAATTCGATTGCGCTCCTCTGGCACCACCGCTTCTGTCTCGACAATGCTTGCCAAGTTGACCCATTGCGCCAAGGTAAGATTTTTCTCTTTTTGTTGCTGATAAATAGGCAATGCCACTTGTTCAAAGCGATCGAGCATTTGTTTAATCACCGCATCCGGTTGAACAGGCGAAGCGATTTGATAGGTATCTGGAAACAGGTAGCCTTCTAATCGGGGAAACTCTGATGTAGGACTAGTGGCGGGCAACCAAGGATATTGAGCCAGGGAAACTTGATCTGCTGCCGCCAAGAAATCTTTAGCCGGGAAAAAACCTTGTTGCTCAAAGTATTGAGCCATCTCTCGGATAGACCAGCCTTCTGGGATTGTGAAGCTCTGCTGCGTCACCTTTCCTGTCCAAATTGTGCTGGCAATTTCTGGCAACGATTGAGCTTTGGAAAGTTGATAAGTGCCTGCTTGAAACCCTCCTTGAGCATCTTGAAAAGAGGTCCACCGAGTCCATAAGCTCCAAGCGGTGGCTGACCGGATTAGCCCCAAAGCAGCTAAATCTTGTCCAATTTCTTGGGCAGATGTGCCAGGAGAAACCCGTAGATTAATGGGTTTAGCCTCCGCTTGGGTAGAACTGGATGCAATGGGGGCTGTTGTGGTCAACCACCAGTTCCAAGTTTGCCAAGTGGCGGTTCCGACCAAGGCTAGGGCGATCGCGAAGAAAAGTAAACCTTTGGGAAATCGTTTAGCCATAAAAAAGAGTCCATCGGTTCTGCATTACAGCAGCTTGAGATAGAAAACGCGATCGGGGCTGGGATCAAAGTTGCCGCGATCGCGATTTTCCTAATTTGCGTCGAAATCATCAAAAAGCTGATCTTCGATATCAGCCAGAAGGGGCTGAAGCTTTTCCAGTTCTTCCGGCAAAAGCAGGCGAGGTTGATTGTTTGCATCCATCCGCGCCAAGATGAAAAATGGATCAAGCGGAGCATAGACCGCAAATTCCTTTTCATCTCGATAAAACCGAGCTAAGAGTTGCAGTTCTTCAACATCTTCTTCGTCTGTTTCGGAAGTAATTTCGATAAATTCGTCTTCGTCTTCTAAATCAGGCAAATCTCCTTCGACCGTTAATACAACCGCTGTCCTCTTTAAAGTTAAATTTTGCTCCTCTAAAACAGCTTTTGCAATTGGAAACAGAACATCAATTTCTTCATCACTCTCCACAGGAATGGCTTCTTCGTCATCATCCGTTTCACCCTGCCAAGCAAAAATTTCGACAGGTGCATCCACCGGAACTAGCAAAGCATAATCCTGTTCTTCGACTTCAATAAATCGCTCAACTGTGCAGGCAATTTTTCGCCCCGCATCATCGGTCAAAACTACTGTTTCTGCATCCATTTCAGTCTCATTTTCATCCATTGCAAAACTCCTCCTCATGCATAGCGCCCAAAAAGCATTCTGCCAAAGTCTGTTTCACCTTGATCCATTTTGTTTAGATTTTTCAAAAGAATTCTCAATTCTCATTACAAACAGAAGCAGAATGCTTGGACGATCGCCGTTCATCTAGCCATTGTTGCAGAATAATTGCCGCTGCTTTGCGATCGATCAATCCTTTTTGCCGGGTGGCTGGAATTCCTTCCGCTTTCAGCATCTCTTTTGCCTCAAAAGAAGTCAGCCGTTCATCCACATATTCCACTGGCAAATTGAGCTTAGACGCGATCGCTATGGTAAACTTCTGTATTTGGAGAGCCTGAGATCCCAAGCTACCGTCCATCGCGTAGGGCAGCCCTACCACTAAAACACTCACCTGGCGATCGGTGACTAAATATTGCAACTGTTCTAGGGTTGCGTTAAAAGAACGATGCTCAATCGTTTCAATGCCGAAGGCAATTAGCCCAGTGCCATCGCAGCCAGCCACCCCAATCCGTTTTTTGCCAACATCCAAACCTAACGCTGAAATGGGCATCAACTCGCACCGCTTAACAACATGGGTCTTGGGGAGGAGTATCTGAAAAATCGGGTTTAGACGATAAATTCAGAATGGCGTTTCTAGGTTGACCAGATTTAGCAGCCCCTTTGGAACGAGCGTTTGGAGGCGCTTCGGAAGGTTGAAGAGATTGGCTCATTGATTGCAGGGTAATTCGGCTAGGAATTGGCAGTTTCCGGGAAGGCTGAAGCCCTTGTAACACTTCTGGAAGCTGGAGATTTTCAAAACCACTGAGTCTTGATTCTCGAACTTTGTGCCAGACCGATCGCGACATCATCAGCGTATGGGCGATGCGATTGGCTCCTAGTTGCTTCAAATACTCTTCCCGTTCAGGTTGATAATCATAGGAAGTAAGCTGAAGCGATTGGTATGGCAACTCTTGAGTAATCCGCGCTATTTGAGACATTAGCTCTGGATACAGCCAAGTGTAAGACGGGTTGACAGTTAATTGCGCCTGATGAGGACGCGACCCATCTCGACAAAGCTGAATTTGAAAATAGCCGATCGCGGCTTTCCGCTGCGATTCAAAAATATAGCCACTCACCACCTCTAACTGATTGATCCAGTTTTTCACGCCATTCAACACTGAATCAATCAGGCTAGTTTTGAAATCAGACAGGTGACGATCAAACACTTGCCGCACCAACGGCGGCATAAACATCGTGTCCAGTTGATAGAGTAACTGAGCATCTGCATTACTTACGGGCAACAGATTAGGCAAATCTGGCTCTCGTTCTGCAAGGCTTTGTAATAAGGCTGAATCAATTTCCCAATAGGTAATATGCGCCAGGGGTTGAAAGCCGTTTTGTCGATAGAGCGCCAGCAGTTGATTGTCATTTACGTTGACTTCCAGCAGCCAGGTTCGCGCTTCCCAAACCGTTTCAAAGCAGTAGCGCAATAAATGAGAACCGATATCGCTTAGAGGCAACGAGGGCGAATCAACCGCGATCGCGCTATCCTCAACCGGGCGATCGTCCAAGCTCACGGCTTCATCTACAACAGCAACCCGATCTACCCGCCAAGTTGTGCGCGTCCGATTAAACGGAGAAATTTTTACAATTCCTCTCAGCTTGTTGTCTTGCCCAAACACATAGGCACCAAACAAATGGGAGCGGTTGACCAAAAAACTGAGAAACCGCCAAGGAGCATACCAGCGTAGCGGCTTCAGCGGTTGATCTGGATTGATAGAAAACTGTAGTTCTTCTCCTTCAACTTCATCACACAGCCGATCAGCAGTTTCCATATCACCATACTGAACAGGGCGAATTAAGACTTCGGTAGGTTGGGGAAGTGATTGAGTCATTGATTAAATGCTGAATCAGCCAAAAGGGAACTGAGGATCACAGTAGCATTCTAACGAATTTAATGAGTTAGCCATTGTGACAGATATTTGTTATGCGGGGATGCCGATAGATGCCGCTCTGATTAAAGAGGACGAATCAACACAACAGGAGTTTGCTCGTCGGCGTTTCCTGCTGGGTTTTTCCTTAATGCTTGCTGCAACATTGGAATTGCTACATCTAAAGTTGCAGCAAGCACTTTCACGGCTCCCAAATCGTTGACATCCACGATCGCCGCTGCCAACCCTGTTTCTTGTTGAATCAGATCCACCACCTGTTGGGGATTTTCTGGTCCTAGGACAATAAATTGATCATAGGGTGGCAACGTGCCCGTTACGTCATCAATCAGGCGCGCCTGCTCTCCCGCCAATTGATAAAACACGCCTGGTTTGCCGAAAACCTTGGCGATCGCGCCCACCAAAAACGCTGCCAATACCCGCACCGTACCCGACTGATCAATCAGGGCTTGCAATCCACAGGCGGTCGCTAAGCTGGAAGTGGGTAAAAATAAGTAACACAGCCGTTTAGCAGCCCATCCCGGCTTGATCTCTTGCGGATCGCGGAATCGCCCTTGCATAATGGCGATCGGGCTTTCTCCAATCGTCACCACATCGCCGGGTTTAGCATTGGGACTCACATATCGCCGAACCACATCCACCGGGCTATCTAGTTCGGTCAATAAATGAGTCCGAATGGGCAACACTTCAGCCGTTGGAGTCGATCGCCAATTTTTAGATTCCGCCGGATCGGGAAACTGAAATGGCACCACCACATGGCGCGTTTTAGTAATTCGCCCTTGAGGACCATACGTTAGGTAATGCACCTGCACCCACGCCGTTTTCAGTTGACTCAGGTCAGCCCCGTGAATATCAATGTGTACGTCTATGGTCGTTCGTTTACCCACCTTAACGATGTAAGCAAACCAGTAATCATCGGAGCGAGCCTTTTCGTCAGGATGACACGAAACAATGCGTATTTGAGTCGTTACACCCTGCAAACTTCCTCCTGATAATAACTTCACCTCTGCCGATACTTGCGGCACCATAATTTCAAGCTTGGCAGTGCGATTAATCAATTCCATCTCGCCCACAAGCTGATAGTGGGTGGGTGTTTGCTCCCGCAACTGCCACTGTCCAACGGTTGCCACCAAATTATTGCCAGGGCGATCGCGATACTGAATTTCTAATGCCAGCAGATACAGCCCAATGAGTAGGATACTCGTGACTAAAATGAGTCCAAGAAATTGGAGAAGCACAAAAACCTCGGCGTTAAAGGGGCAGGTGAGGAAATATTTAGAGAGCAACAGCCTGCAAAATTTCGTCATCGATTGAAAAGTTTACCGTGGCTTGGGCGCGTCCGGATGGAAGATAGTCCTGTTGAAAAGAATCTTGCAGCCCAGAAATGAGGTCAAACTCAGGAGTCCAATGCAGGTCGCGAGTTGCTTTTTGGATAGATGTAAAGAAATGTTGAGTTCGCAGAGGAAATGTTTTGTGTTTCCCGAAATCAAATTTTTTGGGATCGTAATGAATAATCTGAAGATCGGTGGGTGATTTTCCGGCAGCGATCGCACATGACCGCGCTAGCCCATCAAAAGTAGTAAAGCGATCGCCGGAAATATTGTAAGTTTGCCCAACGGCTTGGCGATTATCCAACACATTTGCCATGGCTTGAGCCAGATCTTTCACATGCCCTAATTGGGTGATGTGCATTCCATGACCAGGGATTGGGATCGGGCGATTGCGAACAATCCGATCAAAAAACCAGGCTTCTAGATCGTTATAGTTTTGCGAACCGTAGATATAAGTAGGGCGAATAGAGGTAAAGGGTAACCCCTGTTCTGCCAGATAAACTTCAGTATCGTGTTTGCCCTTGTGCCGACTGTGGGGATCAACCGCATCGCCTTCTCCATGGGGCATTTGATCAGACTTAAGATAGACCCCCGCAGAACTCAGGTAGACAAAATGCTTAACCCCATCTTTGAAGAGTTCTGCTAATGGCTGAGTATCGGTTAGTTCGCGCCCATTGTTATCAAAAATGGCATCAAATTCTTGATCTTGAAGCAGGTGTTTCAGTTGAGCAGCATCCGTGCGATCGCCATGAATTTGCTGCAATCCTTCCACTGGAGCAGGTTGATTACCTCGGTTAAATAGAACAACCTCATGCTGCTTACAGAGCAAGCGGGTTAGATAAACCCCCACAAAGCGGGTACCGCCCATGATCAAAATTCGCATCGACCCGCTAGCCTACTGTCTCAGTTAATAGTGCTAGACGAGATTGAGAAGGTTTAATCTGGTACTTCACCAAATTAGCTAAATCTTGAAGCTGACTGATTGCTTCTGCGCCTTCTAGCTTCATTAATTCGCGATCGTCGCGCATTTCTGTCCAGGTTATCCCATAGTCAGAAACCAAAAAGCGAATTAGATGGCTGTCTGCCAAACTCACCATAAATGAAGCGCTATTCATCTGTCCGCCGCAGGTATAGCAAGAAGCTAGATACCCCTTTCGCTCTAGCACGATCGCCAAAGCCTGAAGATTCATAACCAAATCTTGGACGAATTGACGATGTTGTTCTGCAAGTCTTATAAACACGGTTGCCCTCCAATCACCACATCCAACTTCCGAAAACTTTAGGCTTTTTTAAGAATTGAACACTTACTATAAACGATAATGCATATCATAAAGTCTTTAATCAATTTCTGCTTTGGTATCGGTGCAAGTTACGGCTCTGCCTAAACCGACCCAGAAATAGGATAGCTGAGCTTACTGCTAAACAAAGTATCTATAAAGACAGATAAAGATAGTCAGCCCCAATCCCTTTTAAGAGATTACTCTTAGGTCTATAACTTGAAACAAAGGGTTTTTATATAATGATTCTAACCATATTCATCAACTTATGACGAATCGATAAGCAGAATTGCTTACCAGATTTAAAAAATATTCTCAAACGATCAAAATTTTATGAATCTGGGAAGAGCTTCTACAGGCTGCTCTTCGTGTTTGAAATAGAGAAAAGAGATGCCTTGAATCGGCATTGGTCTGAATTTTGTATGAATAACCACAGAAATTATTATCAACACATCCCGCAATGATCGCTTTAGCTGGGTTCCTATCGATAGAATAAGATCCAGACGCATTTGGCTAGACAGTTTATCGACTTAATTCACGGCAATCTTCAGGGCATCAAAACCAGTCAGCTTAAACAGTTGCAGCAGCTTTATCAGCAGCGATTACCCAGCGATCGCATTACTACTGCCGAATTTTCTCAGCGACTTGCTGCCGTTAGCACTGAATTAGGTCAGCCCGTCTGTGCCTACATCAATCGTCGTGGACAGGTGATTCGGATAGGGGTTGGTAGTCCACGCCAGACTCGCATTCCACCGTTAGAACTCCCTCGGTACGGTGCAGAGCGGCTATGTGGAATTCGCTGCATCGCAACGCAGTTAAAAAATGAGCCGCCTAGCGAAACCACGTTGACCGTGATGGCAATGCAGCGTTTAGATGCTCTGGTCGTTTTGAGCTTGACCGGAAGCGGATTTGAGCGACGGGGGGGCGGTGCAACGGGTTATGTTTCGGCAGCCTACCTTGCCCATTTAGTGCCCCATCCAGAAGCCAATTGGACGGTGACTCCTGCATTGAGCCTAGAAGTGATTGCCGACCAAGCCTTCGACGACTTAGTAGAAGGACTTGAAGAGGAATTTCGGCGTGAATTTGTTGCCCAACAGGTTGACTCAGATCACGATCGCGTCTTGATTGTGGGGCTACAGACCGAAAAGACCCACGCTCAGCAATTTCAAGATGGCTTAAAAGAATTAGAACGCCTGATTGAAACCGCCGGTGGAGAAGTCTTGCACACCCTGACGCAAAAACGCCCCCGTCCCCATCCGCGAACCGTTGTAGGCGAGGGAAAGGTGCAAGAAATTGCGAGATCGGTGCAAACTGTAGGGGCAAATCTGGTGGTCTTCGATCGCGATTTATCGCCTGCCCAAGTGCGAAACTTGGAAACTCAAATTGGGCTACGAGTGGTCGATCGCACTGAAGTCATTTTAGATATTTTCGCCCAGCGCGCCCAATCAGGAGCCGGAAAACTCCAGGTTGAACTGGCACAATTGGAATATCGCCTCCCCCGATTAACCGGGCGCGGACAGGCAATGTCACGCTTAGGCGGCGGGATTGGCACACGAGGACCGGGTGAAACCAAACTCGAAACAGAACGGCGATCGATTCAACAGCGTATCACTCGGTTGCAGCGGGAAGTTACCCAACTGCAAGCCCACCGTGCCCGAATGCGCCAACGTCGGCAGCATGAAGAAGTGCCCTCGATCGCCGTTGTCGGCTATACCAACGCCGGCAAATCAACCCTGCTAAACGTGTTGACTAACGCTGAGATTTACACGGCTGACCAACTCTTCGCTACCCTTGATCCGACCACTCGCCGGACGGTCGTTCCTGATGCGATCACACAAGAGCCACTGTCGGTTTTGCTCACCGATACCGTGGGTTTTATTCACGAGTTGCCGCCCTCGTTGGTCGATGCCTTTCGCGCCACCTTAGAAGAAGTCACAGAAGCCACAGCCTTAATCCATCTGGTGGATTTATCTCATCCCGCATGGCAAAGCCAAATTCGCTCAGTGATGACCATTTTGTCGGACATGGCGATCGCCCCCGGTCCTAGCCTGCTAGCCTTCAACAAAATCGACCAGATCGACGGCGATACCCTAATGCTGGCGAAAGAAGAACACCCTCAAGCACTCTTTATTTCCGCTAGCGAACGGCTCGGCTTAGAAACCCTTCGTCATCGCCTAGGGCAACTCGTTCACTATGCCGCATCCTGCTAGGGAATGGCGAGTGGCGAATGACGAAGGGCGAAGGGCGAAGGTTATGAGGCAAAACTCAAAACTCGAAACTCGAAACTCAAAACTCAAAACTCAAAACTCAAAACTCAAAACTCTCCTCCTAGTCTTTCAGCAAATCGGTAGAATAGGAGAAACTCACTACACGCAGGCGCTATGATTCCTACCGTTATTGAACAGTCTGGTCGCGGTGAACGCGCTTTTGACATCTACTCTCGCCTTCTAAGAGAGCGGATTGTGTTTTTGGGGCAGCAGGTAGATTCCGACTTGGCAAACCTGATTGTTGCCCAACTGCTGTTTTTGGAAGCGGAGGATTCAGAAAAAGATATTTATCTATACATTAATTCTCCAGGTGGCTCAGTCACTGCTGGCATGGGTATTTATGACACTATCAAACAAATTCGTCCAGCCGTTTCCACCGTTTGTATGGGGCTAGCTGCTAGTATGGGCGCATTTTTACTCAGTGCGGGTGAAAAGGGCAAACGCATGAGCTTACCCAATTCTCGGATTATGATCCACCAGCCTTTAGGCGGCGCTCAGGGGCAAGCAACTGATATTGAAATTCAAGCGAAGGAAATTTTGTATCACAAGCAGCGCTTAAACGAATTGCTGGCAGATCATACTGGGCAATCTTTGGAGCGAATTCAGGATGATACCGAGCGCGACTTCTTTATGTCTGCGGAGGAGGCAAAAGAATATGGCTTGATCGATCAGGTGATTGATCGTCGCCCGTCTGCTGTCCACCCGATCGCAGTTGTCAACAACTAAGCGATCGCCCGTAAACTGCCTTAAATGCCATTAACTGAGGGCAAGGCTCTTAAATAATTCAAAAAGTCCATCAACTCGTCCACGTCTAGGCGTTGGCGGGTTGATTTTTTATAGGTTTTTTTCAAATAATCGCGACCCTCTTGCTTTGTCCAACCAATCCGATCCATTTCCACGTCGGTGTGGGCAATTAGAGTCGAAAGATCATCTGGCTCAATCGTCGCAACAGGATTATTAGCGACTGGGTTTTCAGTCGCGATCCCTTTTTTGGGTTTATCTAAGTTGAGCGGAGCCGAGAAATTAGCTTCGGGCTGCTCTGGTACTAATTCAGTAGGAGAGATCGTCGCGATCGCCTCAGTTTCAACAAATGAATCTTGGGAGAATGAATCTTGGGGGAATGTATCTTCGGGTTCGTCTTCATCCCCTGCCCCATAATCTTCCACACTGGGCAAATACTCTTCTTCAAAATTATTGACCTCTGCAAAATTATTCACAGTCTCCTCAAAATTATTCACAGTCTCCTCAGGGCTATCTTCTTCAGCAGGTATCCCCTTCGGTTCAGCGGGTTCCGGTTCAACAGGTATTACCTCCGGCGAAAACAACGCTGTTGGAAACGGCATCGATAAATCTGCTGATATTTCAGGCAGGGGCACCGTTGGCAGGGATAAGGGAGCAGAGGGAGCAATGGTCTCCAAGTCTAGGCTAGATAATGGATTGATCGACACGCTATTTTCTGTGGGTTGCCTAATTGAAGTGGCGAGAGTTTCTGGTAATGAAATTTCTGGCAAGGCGATTTCTGGGAAGCGATCGCTAGGCGGCATCAAAGGCTCCGGTGCGATTACAGGGCTAGCACTATTAGACGGTTGAGCGATCGCTGAAATGCCCAAAAACTCCAAAACTCTGAGTCTCGCTTGGCCTTCTGCCGTTTCAAGGTTAGCTGACTCTGCCATACTCGTTGCGATCGTCACCCCGCCCATTTGCACGATCGCCTTAACAATAAATCGCTCTTGATGAATTTGCACTAGCTCAGTCACTAAAGCACCCATAGGATAGTGCTTTTGTAATTGAGTGAACCATCCCTTAGAGCTACCAATCTGAGACATAACAAGAATCCAAACAATAACTGAAATTCTAAAACCGCTGCTAGATACAGTAGCGCAATAGTCTAACTTCAATGCATCTATCCTTGCGGCAAGGCAAAGAGTAGCGTGTCAAAGAACCATGACATATAAATCATATGGGGGGATGTTTTTTCGTTAAAAAATTGCCCTAAAACGCTTTGAGCAGAGAGATAAACCCGAATGTAATCTACGATATGGTTACAGATGCAGAAGATTTATATAGTGACAAGGTGACTATATAACAATCTCACAGCAGTTACAAAAACCAGCTTAAAAGGCTACAGTAAAGACCTTTGAAGTGCATGAGGTAAACAAGCTATTGAATACTTCAAGCTCAACCCGTGTCCAGTTTGAGCGGCAGCTTAAGCGCATTCAGCGGGATGTTTTACGGATGGGAGCGCTAGTTGAAAACTCGTTTTGGCTTGCACGACAGGCTCTATTTGAGCGGTGTTTAGAAGCTCCTAACCAAATTTCGCTCCAAGATGAGCAAATTGATCAACTCTATCGGCAGATTGAGCAAGATTGTGTGACGCTGATTGCTCTGCAATCCCCTGTTGCTCAAGATCTACGCTTGCTGAGTGCCATGATGCAGTTGGTTCGCGACCTTGAGCGAATTGGTGACTATGCAGAAGATTTAGGCGAAATTTCAATTTTACTGTTCCCCTATCCAGTTCCAAAGGATATGGAGCAGGTGAAGCACATGTGCGATCGCTGTCGGGCAATGTTGGCGCTTAGTCTAGCCGCTTTATCCGACCTCGATGCCGAATCAGGGTTAGCCGTAAAAGTGCGCGACGATGCAGTGGATTTAGACTATGAAACCCTCTATCACTCCTTGGCACAACAGAAAAATGTTCAAGGCGTTGTAGAACCGATTGTCTTGTTAGTCCTAACGATCCGGCATTTAGAACGCATGGCAGATCACGCCACAAATATTGGTAAGCGCGTTGCTTATATTGTCACAGGACACCGATAAAAAAACGCTACAAAAGCAATGGGTAGTGAAAGGTTAATAGTTTTGAGTTTTGAGTTTTGAGTACTCCTTTCTTACCTCTCGCCTCTCACCCCTTGCCTCTCGCCTCTCGCCTCTCGCCTCTCGCCTCTTTACATAACGCAGCAATTTTTGCTGGCGGATTTTTCTCCGGATCAAGCGCATTTCCGGCTTTTCTAGAGTTTTGAGTTGTGGAAATTTAATTTTTCCTGGGTGAGTTATCCGGAAATAGTTTTGGTTTTCAGATAAATGGAACGAGGGTTACCTAGTCGGAGATGAGATAGAACACGCCGCGCAATGGTGTGATTACTTATCTTCCTACTTGGCTACCCCTCGAACCATGTTTTGATGACACATTTAACTTGCGGAGAATCACCATGAAGTCAACTTCATATCTAAAGCTGTTGGGTGTTGGGGCGATCGCGTTTAGCATGGCGCTGACCCTCAGCCAACCCAGTTTTGCCAAAAAAAGACCCAGGGTTACCGTCACCACTCCTTCCACCTCATCTGGGACAACTGTTGTTCCCTTATCTCCTACCACTACGACCACCACTACTACTTTTCCGGGTGTTCCTGGTTTTCCTCCGGGTGGTCCGAATGCACTCTGCGGTCCTGTGCCAATAGGAGGTTCCCCTTGTGGTGGTTCTTCACTGCCAGCGCTCCAGGTTTCTCAAAGAGACTACTTTTTCTGTGGACAAAGTTCCCAAGGAGCGCCAACAACTTTTGTGAATACTCCCACCGGAAATATTTCCTTAATTCGTTGGGTTTCTCACCACTTTAACCACTCTGGGTATAACCCTACGGTTCGTTGTCAAGAAGTTTCGCAACGGTTTAACCGCTTTTACAACCAGGGAATTTTAAACTTTGTCACCACTGGCATTGTCAATAATCAACCTGTAGTTTGCGTTGCTAGCGAAATGGGTGGACCTTGCCGTGGCGTATTGTTCACACTGAAACCGGGTCAAAATGTCCCCCGCACGATTCAACAACTGTTTGATGTACGAGTCGGTGCTTCGGGGCCTCTGTTTGAGAGTGGGTCTCGTGAATACATTGACATGAAACCTTACACACAGGCATTGCGCTAATGAAAAGGAAGCACGGGGCAACAGTTCCAGCCCGTTAGACTGTTTTGAGTTGCCCGTGCCCTTCCGCACTAGTGGTGTGATACCAGTGCGGAAACCTGCTTCAAACCTTGAGGGGATAGACCCCTGGATGATTTGTAAATTTGTTAATTGGCTTGTTTCTGTGGATATCTGATTCGGTAAACGATCGCGTTTCACACCTGACTCACTCCTCTTTATAGATCGCTTGGTAGATTAGGTGAACTCCTGTGATTGAGACTGTTCTTGCCCTTGTGTTTGTCTTGCGACAGGAAGTTTTCCTCTCACCTTTTATCAGTCCCGGTGTAGACGTTCGGCTGTTGCCTGGTTCTATTGCTCCTAGTCGGTTAGAACCCGATCAGGATGCTAAGGCACTGGAGGCGATCAGCCGCGCCATTACGGTGAAGGTAAAAGCAGGACGAAACGGGGGATCGGGAATTTTGATCCGACGGCAGGGACAGCTTTATACGGTGCTGACAAATCGACATGTGGTTACTCCGGGTACACCCTATGTGATTCAAACACCGGATCAGCGATCGCATCCGGCAAGTTTGCTAAAAAAAATAGATTTTCAGGAAAATGATTTGGCACTCCTGCAATTTCATAGCGGCAATCCGTATGCGATCGCTACTCTTGGGCGGTCAGAGTTGCTGGTTCGCAACGATCTAGTGATGGCAGCCGGATATCCGCTAGATGAGTTTTCTAAGCAAAATAGCTTGTTGCAATCCATAGGCAAGGTTTCTCTGATTCCCAAGCAGCCGTTTTTGGGCGGCTATCAACTGGGCTATACCAATCTGATTTTCCAGGGGATGAGCGGCGGTCCGGTGTTGAATGCGAAAGGTGAAGTGGTTGGAATTAACAGTTTGCACGCCTATCCGCTGTGGGGCGATCCCTATGTGTTTGTGGATGGCTCTAAGCCTGCGACCCCAGAGCGATCGCTGATTGTGCGTTCTAGCTGGGCAGTGCCGATTGATACGTTTCTCTGTCTTGCTCCGGCGATCTCGGGGGTGAATCAAAAGGTGTGTTAACTGAATTTTTCTCATGGTGCGTTACGGCGATGGTACACACCCTCGTGTCTTAAAACCCAAAACTCAAAACTCAAAACTCAAAACTCCCTATCTACTATGAACCGATTTACTTCACTTTCAACGATCTTTTTGACAGGCGCGATCGCGTTGGTTCAACTTCAGCCTGCACAGGCGCTTTCTGTCAATCAGGTACAGCAGATTGCGGAGGGAATGACGGTGCTGATTGATGGGGTAAATCCGGGATCGGGTGTGATCATCGATCGCGTGGGGGAGACGTATTATGTGCTGACAGCGCGCCATGTGGTGGGGATACCGGATGAATACACAATTGTGACGCCGATGGGCGATCGCCATGTGGTTGACTATTCGCGAATTATTCGGCTGGCAGGGGCAGATTTGGCGATCGTGCCCTTCGTCAGTCGGCGCACCTATCGCACGGCAACTTTAGCCACCTATGCGTCTGATAGCGAATTTAATACGGTGTTTACGGCAGGGTTTACGGCGGCGCGATTTGTGAAACAATCCCTACGGGAATCGTGGCGGTTTTCGGCAGGGTTTTTGAGCGATCGCACTTTTTCCATTGCCCAAACCCAAGGCATTCGCCAAGATGGCTATGACTTGTTCTATAGCAACCTGACCGAAGTGGGCATGAGTGGCAGTGCCGTGTTGGATACGGATGGGCGCGTGATTGGCATTCATGGGCTGGCAGAAGGAGAAACAGTGGACGATGGGCAACGCGGCACGGCACGGGTGAAGCGGGGCTTTAGTTCGGGCATTCCAATGACCACGTTTTTGCGCTTGTTGCCTCAATCGGGGCTAAATTTAGGCTTGCGAATTGATCGATCGCCACCCAGCCGCGTCACTGCCGACCAGCAGCAAACCATTCGTCCGTTTACGATACCAACCCCGTTTGACAACAGCGGCAGCGCGATCGAGTGGACTAATCGCGGCAATCAGCTTTATCGCACCGGACAGTTGCCAGCCGCGTTGTCAGCGCTAGATCGAGCCGTGCAACTTCAGCCTGATTTTTACGCTGCCTGGTATGAGCGGGGCAATGTGTTGTTTGCGATGAATCGGGCAACGGAGGCACTGGAGTCCTATGAGCGCACCATTCAGCTAAAGCCTGATTTGTATGGCGTGTGGCGCGATCGCGGGGTGTTGTTAGGGGCAGCGCATCAATATCTAGCGGCGCTTGGCTCGTTTGACAAGGCAACGGAACTCAAGCCCGATGACTATGTGTTGTGGCATATGCGCGGTAATTTACTCAACAAAGATTTGCGGGATTATCCACAGGCGATCGCCTCTTACGATCGCGCCTTGTTGATCAATCCCAGTTTTGCCGATGCTTGGATGGGCAAAGGTCGCGCCCAGCATGAACTGGGTCAGCACACCGAAGCCTTGGCTGCCTTTAGCCGATCGCTGCAACTGAATCCCAATCTTACGGTTGCCTTAATCTTGCAAAGCAAAACCTTGAATGCCTTGGGCAGACGACCAGAAGCGATCGCCTCTCTGCAACGAGCACTGCAACTGCAACCCACCAATTCCGAAGCCCAACGCCTGCTTGCGGGTTTGCGGTAGTGTGTCAAGATGAGAACAATCCCGAATACTCGATATAAAAGCGCAACTCTGAGCCAACTCGCAAAGGCACGTAAGAAGGGCGATCGCAATGGTACAAACAAAAACACGATTCAAGAATTTTGTGGAATACGCAGCGGCAAATCCATCTGAATTGCCAGAGGGCAACTATGAATTGGTCAATGGGGAAATTGTTGAAATGGGCGCAGAGAACGACAAAAATATTCAAATCGCTGGTTTTTTGTTTTTCATGCTGGCTCAGGTCGTTCCTCATTATCTAATTCGCCGAGGGACGGAAATCGCAGTTCCAAGCCGCTTGGTGACTTCCAGATACCCCGATTTAATGGTGCTGACCGAAGAAACTCGCGCTGCAATGAAGCGGGATCAGCGATCGCTGATTAGCTTAGAGATGCCTGCCCCACAGTTGACTGTTGAAGTGGTTTCACCCGGCAATCTTGGCAGCGATAACTACAATCGAGATTACATTGAAAAGTCTCAAGAATATGCCTCTAGAGGCATCCTTGAGTATTGGCTAATTGACCCAGCTAGAGAGGTATTTGTGTTGCACCTTCTTAGTCATGGACAGTATCAGAGAACTGAATTTCGAGGAAATCAACGGATTGAATCCCCTGCCTTTGCATCGCTGCAACTGACCGCAGAACAAATCTTGCAGGCAGGAGATCCGTAAGTTTCGTGCTTTCGCTTTCGTCTAGACCTTCGTTTTCAGCTTGCCTATGTCTGGTACTTTTGAAAAAAATAGCTTGGGTTGGCAAGTTCACCTCCTCCAGCAGCAGTTTGGTGAGTGGTTTGAACGGCTGTTGAATTCTGCTCAAGCTCCATCTGGCAAGTTGCCCAATTGGTCGGTGCCAGATTGGGTTTTTCGGCTGGTGTTTTGGGCGATCGCGATCGCCCTAATAGTGTGGTTCGGCTGGCGGCTCTATCGCTTATTGAGTCCCTATTTATTCACTACTTTATTCCCCGGTCGAGAGCGCTCAAAAAGTGTTGCCAAGCCAGTTTCCGCAGAATCGGTGCCTGAAGCGCGATGGATCGTGCGATCGCGCACCTATGCTCAACAGGGTAACTATCGAGCCGCCTGTCAAGCGCTTTATATGGCAGTGTTACAGCAGTTAGACGATCGCAAAATCCTACCTGGCGATCGCAGCCGCACCGATGGAGAATACCTGCGGTTTTTGCAAACTCAGCCGAATCCGCGCCCTTATCATGTGCTGTTTCGCACCCATGAGCGCTCGTGCTTTGGTGAGGTAGACATTTCTGAAGCCCAGTTTATCGACTGTGAGCAAGCCTATCGGGAGACAGAAACGCCATGATGCGACTTTCTCGCCGCCAAATTGTCATCTTGGCGATCGCCCTTGGAGCAATGATTTTATTGACGCTGCTGCTTGCGCCTATGGGCAGCGATCGCCAGAGTGCCTCCACCTATAGTCGCGCTCCCGATGGCTACGGTGCTTGGTATGCCTCCATGCAACAGCAAGGTAAAGATGTGAAACGATGGCAACAGCCCACAGATGCTTTATTTCAACCCAATAGCAAAACCGATGAAGCTGACCCAACACCGAACCGTAAAATTTTGCTTCCTAAAACCCCCATCACCTTCCTGCGGATTGGCAAAGATCTGGAGCTATCCGCCGCGAGTGAAGCATGGGTGAAACAGGGCAATGTGCTGGTGTTGGTGGGGGCGATCGTCGATGCCTCCGTCACCCAAGCACCGTTCACCTCAGACATGGCTAGCCCTGGGGGGATTGTGCGAATTGCCACTAGCCGCCGCTACCGCCCATCATCCGACAGCGCCGCCATTCTGCAAGATTCCTTTGGCACTGTTGTTTGGCAGAAAACCCTGGGTAAAGGTCGCCTGATTTCCGTCATCACTACGCATCTTGCCGCCAACGCCTACCAAGATTTTCGCGCTAACTACGAGCTTCTCGCCAAGATCGTTACCGAACCGGGCTATCCCGTTTGGGTGGATGAATACCTACACGGTTACAAAGATTCAGAGGAGCAGAATAACCCAGCGAGTGAAGCCAATTTATTCAGCTACTTGATGAGAACTCCCCTCTCTTTGCTGGCAATTCAGGCGATCGCGCTCCTACTCCTACTCATTTGGGGTCAAAATCGCCGATTGGGTTTGCCAGAACGAATAGAAACTCCAACCCTAAATAATAGCGAGGCATACATTCAAGCCCTTGCTGGCGTGTTGCACAAAGCAGGCGGCAGCGAATTTGTTTTGGAAACCCTGGGTAAAGCGGAACAATTAGAGATTCAAAAAGCCTTGGGTTTAGGAACAATTCCCCTGTCTATTGATGACTTGATAGCTGCTTGGTTACAGCAAACCGGGCAACCTACCGCCCCCCTGCAAGCCCTGCTCCGTACCGCCGCCCGTCATCGTCGCGTTAGTGAAACAGAACTAAGCCAGTGGCTAGCAACAATGAATACGGTGCGATCGCAGCTTTCCTGAATGAGAAAACGAGAACAAATGAAAGTGCCTCAGCAAAAATTGATCAGATCGCCACATTTGCGATCGCGTCTCATTACAACGATAGGGATGATCTAGAGGCAAGTTCTAAATCAAGCTAGATTGCGATCTCTGACGTAATTTTCCGAAGAACCACATCATTGTAGGATCTGCCCTGAAAAGCGAGAAACAGCATCTCAAAACTATGATTAATGCAAAAGTCATTGACAGCTTCAAGGACTCCATATTTCTTGAAATCGGATACCGAGAAATATACATAATCATTCACAGCTATTAGCCCATCAGTCTTCAATTTCAATCGTGATGCCTCCAGATCCCTTTTAGCTCCTAAATAGCTATGATCTCCATCCACATAAGTCCAATCAAAGTAATTGTCAGACATTGCCATTAGAGTTGCTGCTGAGTCTCCAAGGTGTACTTCAACTTGACCACTCGCAATTTTGTCTTTGAACTTTTCTTTAGCAATATTAATAGCGTTTGGGTCAATATCAATTAAATGAAGTTTAGAGGGTTGAGTGATCTCAAGAATTGACTCTGAAAACTCACATCGCAAGATACCGATTTCGGCACATACCGCATTTTTGGGCATGTACTCAAGCATTTTGAGTCGGTCTTCTAACAATTTACAGTTGTGAATATGTCTCTTTTCTAGAGGCTTTACCATCGACCACATCATTCGTCGTTTTTCAACTGAGTAATCCTCAAGACACGAACAGCCGATCGCTTTTCTGACAAATTTTTTAGTTGCTCTTGCAACTCTCTCTAGAGTAAATGAGTTCATTGAAACACCGATATAAATTTCGATCAGACTATCTTGCGAGCCATATTACAAGACTTTATCGACACAACAACCGTCCGTTATTCCATATTTCTCAAAGATCTTTGTGTCCTACCCTATTCATCCGTTGCCAGTTTCAACTCAAAGTAGCAGACTACTAGTAGGCTGTCAACTTTATTTTGGTGGATAGATGGGAGAGAATAGAGCGGCAGCTACCTCTGAACCAATCATG
>NZ_JBFPDP010000017.1:0-107473 GCF_040830845.1 Sivoneniella epilithica UHCC 1019 | reverse complement strand
TTTTGAGTTTTGAGTTTTGAGTTTTGAGTTTTGAGTTTTGAGTTTTGAGTTTTGAGTTTTGAGTTTTGAGTTGTAGAAGCTTTACTCAGTCACGGTCTCGACCTAAGATCTATCGCATCCTCTATTTGAATTGGTATAACTTAGGCGGTTTTTAGGCGAGTAAATCGAGGGGCAAGGTAACACTAACGGTGGTGCCTACTCCCACGCTGCTAGTGAGACTAATGTGACCCGAATGGGCATCTACACAGCGTTTGACGATCGCCAATCCTAACCCCGTTCCTTGGATTGACGTAACATTTTCAGCCCGAAAAAAGGACTCAAATAGGCGGGCTTGATCAGAGTCTGGAATTCCAATGCCCTGATCTTGCACCAAAAATATCGCCCTCTGCTCGACCGGATCAATCCTGAAAGCCAGTTGTACCAACGTATTTGGCAGAGAATATTTAATGGCGTTGGAGAGCAGGTTGGTCAAAATGTAGCGTAAGAGCTTTTCATCCATCCAAACGTTTTGGTGATCTCCTTGACCATTGAAGACAATTGTGTGGGAACTTCCGTCAAACATCGCAAATTCTTCAACCAAATCATGGCAGAACTGCTCCAAGGAAAACGATGCAGGCTGATAGACCAAGCGATCGGCTTCGGCTTGCCCCATAAACAATACATCTTCCATCAATTGGTTCATGGAGCGAACTGAGGTGTTTATCCGTTGCAGGTATGCTTTTTTTTGAGTTTCTGTAAGATTCTGTCGTTTTTCGAGTAGCTCGGTGGCAGTGCGAATAATGGCAAGGGGATTGCGGAATTCGTGGGAAACGGTGGAGACAAACTGAGATTTTAGCTGACTAAGTTCTTTCTCTTTTGCCAAAGCTTGGGATAGCAGTTCGGTCTGGCGGCGATCGCTCATATCCCAAAACACCACGACTGCTCCGAGTGTTTCTCCAGAGGGTCGCTTGAGCGGTGAGGCGCTGTCGCCAATGGGAATCTGGGTTCCGGTTTTGGTCACTAAGGCAGTGAAGTTGTCTAAATATGCGACTTGCTGCGATTGCAATACTTTGGCGATCGGATTTTCGGCAGGCATTTCCGTCACTTCATTCATTAGCTGAAACACCTTTGTCACTGCCTGACCCAACGCCTCATCCTGTTGCCACTCTGTTAATGCCTCGGCAGCGGGATTCATAAAGGTGATCATGCCTTCAGCATCGGTGGCAATCACGGCATCGCTCATGGAACGCAATAGGGTTGCTAGTTGATCTCGATTTTCCTGGAGTTCAGATGCAACTTGATGTTTAAATAGACCGATCTCAACGGCAACCCGTAAATCATCGGCAGTAAAGGGTTTAACGATATAGCCAAAGGGATGAGTTGCCTTTGCCCGCTCAAGGGTGCTGTCGTCGGCATAGGCAGTCAAGTAGATGATGGGAATATCGACTTGTTCTCGAATTTGGGTGGCGGTTTCAATTCCATCCATGGAGCCTTTCAAGACAATATCCATGAGAATTAGATCGGGTTGGGTTTCGATGACTTTGGCGATCGCCATGGCACCCGAAGAAGCAGTATCTGTGACAATATAGCCCAACTGTTTTAGTTGACTAACAATCGTTTTTGCAACGATGACTTCATCCTCAACAACTAAAATTTTGGTGTTAGCCAATTCAACCTCTACTTTGGTGATGCAGACTGTTTGCATAATACAGATTGTGGAAATTTTAGCCTGAACGTTGTTCCTGGGCTGCGATCGACCGCAAGATTGCCTTCTAATTGCTCAGTAGACAAAGCGTATACCAAAGATAACCCTAAGGATTGAATGTTATTTAAATCTAACTGGTCTGGCAATCCTACTCCGTTATCTTGAATGATTAACTCAAGCTCGTGTTCAATCTGACGGAGTTGAATCCGAATCTCTCCAGCTTGATGGGTGGGAAATGCATATTTGAGGGCATTGGAGACTAACTCGTTGATGATTAATCCACAGGGTATCCCTTGATCAAGGCTTAAAATTACGGGTTCCACATCGACTTGTAGAGCGATCGCCCCAGGCGAAACCTTGTAAGTGGTCAGCAAGCTTGTGGCTAAGCTTTGAATATAGTCAGCCGCATCAATTTGTTCCAGGTCTGCTGCAATATATAGCTTTTTGTGGATCAACGACATGGACTCGACCCGATTTTGGCTTTCTCTTAGCGCGTGAACAGCCGGAGAGTCTTGCAGGCTTTGGGCTTGTAGTTGCAGCAACCCAGACACAATCTGGAGGTTGTTTTTAACCCGATGATGAATTTCTTTAAGCAACACTTCTTTCTCGGTCAGAGCAGATCGAAGGTGTGCTTCTGCCTGCTGCCGTTCTGCGATTTCGGTTTGAGCCCGCTCGAATGCCTGCGCTTGCTGGATGGCGATCGCCAATTGATCCGCAATCGTTTGCACGATGCCGACTTGCTCCTCAGTCCACGCAGAAGTTTGTTTGGCTTGAAACAGACTGAAACTGCCCCACAGCGATTGATCTACAATTAGGGGCACCAACAACCATGACTCTGGGAAGCTTTGGGCAATTTCTTGATTAATCTTGTCTTTCAGAGTACCGGGATCATCAATGCGGACGACCTTAAATTGTTTCAATTGATCGGCGATCGGATTGTCCCGATCAGCAATTTCAGTTCCTATCGTGTTGGGCAGCGCTGGGTTACGTCGATGTTCCGCAATATGCTTCCAACAGTGGCGATCGGGTAAATATTGAACCACAACTGAGCGATCGGCTTGCAGCAGATGGGCAATTTCAACGGTTGCAGTGGCAAAAACCATGTCCAACTCCAAAGACTGGCGAATTGCCTTCACCACTCGGCTCAGAGCCTGCTCTTGATCGACCCGCTGACGCAATGCTTGTTCACGTTGGCGCAGTGCTGCCTCGGCTTGCTTAAGATCACTTAAATCTATATCTACACAATACAGTTCCAACTCACCTTCAAGATTCGTCAGCATCGTGTGACTGGAATAGACCGCAACTTTAGAGCCATCTTGATGCATTAAACTCAATTCGCCTGCCGGGATAGGTTGGTTGTCCGTGAGCCAATTTTCAACCTCTGCAACCACTGCTTGCCGCCCTTCTGGGGGAATAATTAGATCCTCCAACTGCTGACCTAGGGCTTCTGTTTTGCTATAGCCATAGAGTTGTTCGCTGGCACAATTCCAGTAAATGACCTGACGATGGCGGTTGTATCCTTGAACCGCAATTTTGGGGGTGGACTCAAACAAGTTGCGAAATCGCTGTTCGCTTTTCTCTAGGGCTGTTTGTATGTGTTTACGCTGGGTAATGTCGGTGATCATTGCCAGCGCCCCAATATAGTGTCCAGCATCGTCATACAGCGGATTGGTTGAAACTAACGCCCACAGATCGTCTCCTGTTTTGGTCTTAAACCGAAAGTCGTGCTGTTCTTTAATGCCTTGTCTCCGACGTTCTAAGTTGTAGTCGGCGATCGCTTTTCCGGTTTCATCCATGAAGTGAAACAACTCTTTACCCATCATTTCATGGATCGTATAGCCCAACATTTCTGCCATATGGGGATTGACATAAGTCGTGTGGTTTTCAACATCGATCATCCAAATCCCTTCCAGCATCGTTTCGATCACCTGGCGATAGCGCTCCTCGCTGGCTTGCAAAGCGCTTTCCGCCTGCTTGCGAACAACTTCGTCGTGCTTTGCTTCGGTCACATCCAGGGCAATGCCCCCAACCAAACTGCGACCATCTGCATGGGGCAACGGAAATTTGTATATCAAAAACTCACCCAAACTACCATCTGCTCGAATCCCAGGTTCCAATACCTCAACGACTTGCCCACTGTTAGCCACCATTTGGATGTTGTCTAAATACACCTGGGCGATCGCCGATGGGTACAAGTCGAACACTGTCTTTCCGATCAAATCCGTTGGCACCTGAAACATACGAGTATAGGTTTGGCTAACGTATTCCATTTTGCCGTTCGGATCGGTTACCCAGGCAGCAGTTGGACTGTAGTCCATAAACAGGCGGAAGCGCTCTTCGCTCTTCCGTAGCGCTGCTTCGGTTTGCTTCAGTGCGGTGATATCTCGCCCCACTGATTGCAACTCGATGAGGTGCCCTTGGTTGTTAAAAATTCCCTGGTTGAGCCATTGCGTCCAGCCCACTTGATTATCGGCACGGCGATCGCGATTTTCTGCAACAAAACTAGAGTGAGCAGGTGAAAGAGTAGCAATTTGCTGAAGAATACTGGGCAGATCATCGGCATCGGCAAAATTACACCATTGTTGCCCAATGACCTGCTCTAAGGACTGCCCCAAGGCGCGACACATGGCATCGTTGGCAAACGTGATGGTGGTGTCGGGTAGCGATCGCAAAATAAAATCGCTTTGGGTTTGCACCACTTGCCGATAGCGAAATTCACTGGCAGCCAATGCTTGCTTAATTTGGTGTTGTTTTGCCTCGCCGCGAATTCGCTCTGTAATATCTTGAAAGGCGGCGATCGCGTATTCAACCTGTCCGCGATCGTCCAGAATTGGAGTTGCCCACACCTCCATCGGCACCACTTGATCGACCCCTTGATCGACCCGATGAACTTCTATATCGTCTACTTGCACCGTTTTTCCAGCGAGTGCTAGATTGCTGGGCAACTCGTCAACGGGATAAAGCTCTTGGCTAGAAGTGCGATAAACCTGAAAGATTTCAGGCAGCAGATTTGTTTGAGGTTCAGAACGGCGATCGATACCTAGCAGTTCTTGCCCAACATGATTCACATAAGCTAACTGCCCAGTAGAGTCATGAACGGCAATACCAATTGGAGTTGCATCCAAAAACTGCGTCAGACGGCTCTTATCATCCAGTAAACCATTACACTGCTCTAGCTTTGCTAGTAAAGCTGCCACCAATTGTTTGACTGATTCCGGCGTAAGGTTCCAATCCTCTGGAGCAATATTTGCAATAGATAGAGGCTGTTCTTTCATAATTGCTCGGTTGGCAAGCCGTGACAGTTTATTGGAAAGTGTCCCATTGTCTAAAGTTGCACCCGTAAATACACCCAGCTATCCCATAGTTGCTTAAGCCTCTGGAGTTTTAGTTGGTGGCTTTTCAGATATTGCCGGAGAGGTTGAAATGCTAGGTTTAGAGGTGATTTCTTCAGAAGAGGGCGGTATCAGTCCTATAGAATTGGCGGCTGGAGCTTCAGTAGACTCAATCCCCAGTTGTCCTTTGGCGGCTGACAAAGCAGCGGCTAAACTCGATCGCCCTGCCGATAGCAAAGACTTTCCCGTTTTGCCTAACACATCACTGCTACTAGCTTCTGCGGTTGGCTCTTGGGCGCTCGTTTGCATCTCATCTACCCAGGCACGAGCCTTTTGACCTGTGGCATAAGAAGTTTGCCAAAACCAATCGCCCAACACAAAAACTAGGCACACGACTAGCCATAGTAATAATCCTGTTTCTCGAAGAATTGCCCAAGTAGTGCCCAGGGTTTGCTGATAGGTTGCAGCCGTTGACGGATTAGAAATAAGCTGCCACAGTTTACTCGCTTGACTCTTAAGCCGTTCCATATTGTTTTCCTTCCCAAAATTTTTACAAACACTAGCATCTTTAAACCTACCCTCTCTCGGTCAAGATTGATGGCTCCGATGGATACAATAAATGAACAGCTTTTTGCATAAGTGTTTCAGCCCATGACAGCGCCCTCAGACCTAGAAACTATCGATCAAGAGTTAGCCCAGGATGATGCAATCTCTGAAATCACCCGTCCGGCTGACCTTAATCATGACTCGGCAGATCTAGATACAAATCTAGACGATGACCTGCCCGATGAAAAAGAGATGTCTTTGTTTGATCATTTAGAAGAACTGCGGCGGCGGATCTTTTATGCGCTGATTGCGGTGGGAGTTGGTGCGATCGCCTGCTTTGCCGGGGTGAAACCAATTGTGCAACTGCTCGAAATTCCGGCGCAAGGGGTAAAATTCCTTCAGCTTGCCCCCGGAGAATATTTCTTTGTTTCGCTCAAAGTGGCGGGCTATTGCGGCATTCTGGTCGCAAGCCCGGTGATTTTGTATCAAATTGTAGCGTTTGTGGTGCCCGGTCTAACTCGCAAAGAGCGGCGGCTGTTAGCTCCGATCGTGTTTGGCTCCAGCATTTTGTTTGTGGCAGGATTAGCGTTTGCCTACGTTGCCCTGATTCCGGCTGCGCTCAACTTTTTCATTACCTACGGCGCAGATGTGGTGGAACAAAGCTGGTCGATCGAAAAATATTTTGAATTTGTGCTGCTGTTGCTGTTTAGTACGGGACTGGCGTTTCAGGTGCCAATTATTCAGGCATTGTTAGGCTTGCTGGGCATTGTATCTTCTCGGCAAATGCTGTCGGGCTGGCGGTTTGTGCTGGTGGGGGCGGCAGTTGTTGGCGCGGTATTGACTCCTTCCACCGACCCTCTGACGCAAAGTTTGCTCGGTGGAGCTATTACCGCGCTATACTTCGGCGGCATTGGCATTGTGAAACTGTTGGGCAAGTAGAGGGATTGAGCGATGACGGCAATGGTGCTGAGTTTGGCTAGTTGATTAATCCTCAGAATCAGCAGGTGGAAATCTAGGCGTTGCTGAATCTAGATATGAAATTCGTAGGGGCAATCCCTTGTGGTTGCCCTTATCCCAGCAAGGGTAGGCACAAGGCGCTACCCCTACCCATGAAAATCATGTCTGCATTCAGCAATGCCGAAATCTACCGTCCCAGTCCATCTATGATAATTCTACAAATACCCGATCTCATTTCAGGTGATCCGGTTCTTCCAGGCAAGGCTTTCAGGAGCTTCTCTTTGTCCTAGAACTCAAAACTCAAACCTTAAAACTCAAAACTATTTTCCAAATGGTCTTGCCAAGGGGTCGCCAATGAAAATGCCTTGTCCGGGTTGGGAAACGCTTTTCCAGTAGGCTTGCAGCAGAGTGTTTCCTTTCAGGTAATAGTGCATTGCGATCGCGGGGAAAGGGAACTTTTGAGGAAAATTGCACGGTTCCACGACGGTTCCATAGCTGCCGGTTGCGCCTGCTTCTAGCCAGCGGAGGCTGCTCATTTGAGAGCTATGGGTAAGAACACCGCCAAAGGACGTGAGGTGATCAGCGATCGCGCCAGGTCGAAACTGAAGAGTTTCCAGCTTTTTCACCTGAATTACGCCTGTGAAGTAAAACATGACATCCTGCTTATTCTCTAAGGTATCGCTCTTGATCACCACGGTATTAAAGAACGGCGCGATCTGCTGAGTGACAAATTGATAGCCGGGCGCGCGACGATTGCGGGTTTTGTCGCTGGTGCTAAGTAGATAGGCAGTGCCTTTGGGGTTTGTGCCATCGGCTGCGATGCCGCGATCGATCAAGGCTTTTGCCTGCTCAAAACTGGTCGCCGCGATCGCCATCGTGGGGCGCATCCGCAAGTCAGTGTATGGCTTGGTGCTGTCTTGATTAAAGTAGGGATTGGGCTGAGTCAGCTTGCAGCCGTTCGCACAAAATCGCTGATCGAACCCAAAAGTAAAAGCTGCCGTAATTGACATACAGCCGACTTGATAAGGTTCTGTCCAGGTTAACGCGAACCCTTGAACCGAGTCTGGCGTTTTACGATCTACTTCTGCTTTGAGAGTTTGAAATTCTTCTGGAGACAGCGATCGCTGGTTTGGATCAAAAGACACCACGATCATATTCTCCGCAGGAATCCCCCGTGCCTGCTGATAATATCGGGCAATCTCTACGCTCAACGGATCGGCTTGGTTCACAATCACCGCTAGCTCTTTGGCAAAGGGCGAGGCTGCTTGAGGGTTGGGTGTGGTGAAATCGGCGATCGCTCCACAGCTTTGTAGAGTGGAGATGAGTAGTCCTGCCAGAATCCCATAAATTGAATAGTGGGGCGATCGTTGGGAAAAAATAGCTTTCATGCCAATAAACACTGCTTTCATAGCCATCCAGTTTTTCCCAATTTAAACGCATTAAAAAGGCGTATCGCTACGCCCTAAAAACGATTACTTACTGTTAGCGATCAACGAAAAATAGAAACCAATCGCTCCATTTCGTGCGCTGCGCTATGGTATTACCTGTTTCCTGATGATGCTTCAAGCTTTTGACGAATCGCTGCTTGAATCTTCTCATCAAAATCAAGGTCATCGGGTCTTGCGATAACCGATCGTGGACGCTGATTGATTCTGTCCAAATGCGCCTGAAAAGCAGATTTATTCTGACGATGCTCCAGAAAATAATGTTTTAACTCAGCATCAGACATTGCGTCATAATTCACTGGACTCATCAAAACACCTCCCCGTTTATCACGATTTCAAACTCAAGCTTTTCATCATATCCAGCTAGAACATATACATTTCGAGTCCGATCATCAACACAGATAAGATGGATCGGCTGAAGCATGATGTAGGTCAATTGATAGCTAACGCGATATAAACTTTCTAATTGAGCAACAGTAGGCACTCTGGTTACTCACTCCAGCTTTGATTCCTATTTTAACGAGTGTTTTGAGTTTAACCAAATTAAACTGCTGTAGTTACATTTCGATCTTTTGTGGGTCTTACAAGACCTAAAGCTTGTGCAACCTGCTCAAATCCTTTTTCTCCCTTGTACTGCTCAATTTCTGCTTCTAAGCCCCGCAACTTAACTTTTTGCCATGCCGAACTGGAATTGTGATGTTTTCTAATAAACTCATTCGGCAGAGTATAAAACTCAACTTCGCTACTGCCATTTAAGCCATCGTTCTTTCCATAGAACTTTCCAATATTGAGGAATACGATAATCAGAAAATCGAATGCATCAAGGCTTCTGTCTTTAATTGGAAAGCCGCGATCGCAATCTGTCGCGTATCGACTTTTAACTTGAATTCTAATCTGTGATTGTTCGTTCTCTTGAGGCTTGCGTCTTGGATCTGGATGAATACAAATTAAATCGTAACCCTCATTGTTTGGCGGGGCTTTATACGCCAAGATGTTACGCCTCATTAAATACCCCATGGCGAGATACTCAGCACTTTCAGAAACTACTGGCAATCTCAGCCATTGCCGCTCATCGTGCATGTGGACTCCAGGTTCATTGGTTAGATTCTGCTAACTTGCAGTATTCCCAGAGTTACCAAAAAATCAGATCAACTAACCTAAACCGATCCTTCGGGGCTACCGATCGCCGCAGTAGAGTTTACCTGTTCGCTAGCAAGACGGCGCTTGCGGGCATAGAGTTGAATTGCCGCCACCATGCCAATCACCATTGCCGCAATCAGCCAGGTTGCCAGATCCATGGGCAGGCTGTTTTTGAACACCGCCAGCATGACAACGATGACAAAAAACACTGTGGGAATTTCGTTAAACCAGCGAAAGTGTTGCCCCGTCATTTTGCATTCGTTCGCCGCTAGCTTTTTCATAATCCGCTTGCAGTAGTGATGATAGCCCACTAGCAGCAGCACACAGCCGAGCTTAATGTGCATCCATGGCTCTTTCATCACGGCTGGCTCAGTGGTCACCAACCCGATCGCCATGGCGATCGTCAATAGCATTGCCGGAGTCATGATGATGCTATACAACCGCTTTTCCATCAACTGATATTGGCTGGTTAAAATGCTGCGTGCAGGTTCTGGCTGCTCGTAGGCTTCCGCATGATAGACAAACAGCCGAGGCAAATAAAACATGCCCGCAAACCAGCAAACAATGCCGACGATATGAAACGCTTTGAACCAAAAATATGCCATCTTAAATCCTTTTTAGAACTTCAGATTGAGCGATCGCAGTATGGTGACTATCTATTTGTGATCTACACATCCAGCCAAAACCCAGATCCTCAACCTATCACTTCTATTCGCCCTTTCTAGAATTTCAGATTTTGGATTGCGGCGGTAAAATTACCCATAATTTGAAATCAAACTCTACAATCCCTAAACTGGATGCTGAAAGACCGAATCCAAGTACACTCGTGCAGCTTGTTGAGATGATAAATTAGCGTTTGTACTATCGCTCTCTCCATTCTGAACTAAAAAAAGAGATAAAGCCGCTGCAAACAACCGATCTTGATCCCAACTGGCATGGGTTTCTAAATAGCAAGAAAGCGCTCCATGAAGTTCCTCAGGAATCTCTGCCAAAATACTAATAGTCATTAGACAAAACCCTCATTGTGCGAAAGCAGATGAAGTAAAAAAGCGATAAACCTTATATTGCACACAAAAATATTGCACACAAAAATATTGCACCTAAAAATGTTAGAGAAAACTGCTACACCTCTCGTAATCTGCAAAAACTGACACAGTGTTACCGTGCGTTTTAAAGACAAATGCCTAGAACCTAATCATTGGCTCAGTGATCGACACAACACTGATTAGAGGTAATTTGCCTCATTGTGTATAGCCTCAAACCAGTTGTCAATCTAGTAGAAACTCTAGTTCCTAATTGAAGAAAAAAGCTCTTTACGAAAGAATCCGCATTTGAGCCTGATCCCCGTTACAGTTCTTCATTCTTTTTCCACTGATTCGACTCAAGTTACCTTTGAATGCCAAAGGTCTCCAAATAGCTCACAACCCCAGCGATCCGTTTCTCCCTGTGGAAAACTATCTCTTCACCTGTGGAAAACCTTGGGCTTGTCTGTGGAAAACTTGTGGAAAGCCTGTGGAATCGATGAGGAAAACTATTGTGAATAATAAGAATTGCAAACAGCCAAAAAGATAAAAAAAGTCAAAAATTTGTTTGCAAAAAAGCAAAAAGTGGACTGAGTAATGAGATTTGATACCAAAATGAATTACCTCGTCTGCTTGTAGTGGGGTAGTTCATTCCAACACATCCCGATTTTTGGTTTTTACTCGTTCGTAGAGTTCTTCCATTGTGGCAATGAAGGAAGCGTCTTTATGCCAAAATGCGGGGGCATCGCCCTGTTTTTTGATCAAAATCGCTGGCACTGTAATTTGAGTAGTCGGTTCCGGCAAGGCGGAAAATCGTTTGGGACTTTGCCAGAATTCCCTCAGGCTGGTTTCAGGTGAAAGGGGAGTTGTTGTGGGCTGGGTATAGTAAGATTCGACCGGGGCAGGATCAGTCGCTTGCGTAGAGAGTTCAGCCGAGAGCGCGATGCCGAGGGGAGATTTGGCGAGTTCGGCTTGCAATCCGGTTTTAGACAGTCCGCGCAGTTCAAAGACTAGAAAGGGATCGCGATCGAATTCAGCGGCAAGCAAATAACAAACACCCGCCACATGTTTACAAGGATCACCATAATCGGGGCAGGAGCAGCTTGTTTTAAACTCCGATCGCTTGCGCGGCAGCAAATTTAGCCCCAAGGTGAGAAAAGCATCCTCAATCGTGTCGGGCATTTCGTTCAGCAGCAGCTTAGAAATATAGCTGGCTTTGGAAGCAATCAGGGCGATCGCGGCTGCCCACTTTGCCGCACTAATCGGCTGAATCTCTACCACTGTTTTGTACAGCGGTTCCTTATAAACTCCATAGTAAGGATTGACACTACCTCGCACTTGAGCCTTGACAATGCCATCCTTGATCTCAAAGCTTTTCACCTTATTGCCACGGGCATAGGAACGACCCCGACTGAGGCGACCCGAATCGGTGAATGATTCCAATGAATCAATAAATTTTTGTCCCCACCAAGTACGGCTAAAAGTCGGCATTGTAGCTTACTCCATTACGGCTTTTTTGTTGAGGGCGATCAGTTTTTTAAAGGATTCGTTATCGAGTTCCGTTAGCCAAGATTCATCCGAGCCGACAATCGCGCCAGCCAGTTTTTTCTTATCTTCGATCATCTGATCGATTCGTTCTTCTAAAGTGCCAATCGCGACAAATTTATGAACAAACACATTCTTCTTTTGCCCAATCCGAAACGCGCGATCGGTTGCCTGATTTTCCACGGCAGGGTTCCACCAGCGATCGAAATGAAACACATGATTGGCTTTAGTCAACGTGATACCCACACCACCTGCTTTTAAGGACAAAATGAACACCGAGGGGTCTGTTTCAGGGTCTTGAAAATCAACAATCATCTGCTCTCGTTTAACCCGGTTGGTGCCGCCGTGCAGGTAGTAGGTTTTGTAGTGAAGATGGCGCAAATATTTTTCCAGGGCTTCCCCAATCTCAGTAAATTGAGTGAAGACCAGCATACTTTCCCCGGCTTCCATGGCTTCGGCAACCATTTCAGTCAGACGTTCTAGCTTGTGCGATCGCTCTGGGGTAAACTCGCTGTTGTCTTGCAAAAACTGCCGTGGATGATTGCAAATCTGTTTCAGTTTTAGCAATGTTGCCAAGATCAATCCTTTTCGCTGAATGCCCTCGGTTTCATTCAGTTTCTTCTCAATATCTTTAACGGTTGCCTCGTAAAGTGAGGCTTGCTCTTTTGTGAGATTGCAAAATAGTTTTTGTTCTACCTTATCCGGTAAGTCTTGAATGATCGTAGGATCGGTTTTTATTCGCCGTAGAATGAATGGCTCGACTAGTTTTTTTAGAACTATAGAACGAGTTTTTTGATTGTTTTTTTGAATCGGAATTTCAAACGTCTTACGGAAGTAGGCTTCTTTACCTAAGTAACCTGGATTGAGAAAATTAAAAATAGACCAAAGGTCGAGCAAGCGATTTTCAACGGGAGTTCCAGTTAACGCTAAACGGTGATCGGCTGAGAGTTTCAAAATCGCTTTCGTTTGAGCCGCTTTGGGATTTTTAATATTCTGTGCTTCATCAATCACAATTCGGTGCCAATGGATATCTCCTAGCAGTTTTTCATCTTTGCGTACCAGGGTAAATGAGGTGATTAACACATCGCAATTTTGGACGATCGCATTAAATTCTTTGCCATCTTGAACGCGATCGCTGCCGTGGTGAATCTGCGATCGCAACTGGGGTGCAAACTTTTCAATCTCCTTCTGCCAATTGCCAACCACAGACGTAGGCGCGATCAGCAGCGTCGGCAGTGTCTCGCCCGCTTCTCGCTCCTGCACCAATCGCGCAATCACCTGCGCTGATTTGCCCATGCCCATGTCGTCTGCCAGACAGCCATTTAGCCCCAAACTTTCGAGATAGTGCAGCCAGGAAACGCCCCGTTTTTGATATTCCCGCAGAGTGCCATTAAACGGCTGCGGCTCTGGCAACACTTCCAATGCGCTTTTATCGTTCAGTCGCGACAGCATTTCCGTCAGCGTTTGGTCGTGATCCACCTCAAACTCAAAGCCATCTTCCCCCGTTGCCGTCAGCTTGATGAAGTCCAGCAAGCCCATTTCGGGGTGTTCTTGCTTGTGTTTTTTCCAGAACTCCAGCATTTGCTGCATTTTATCGGGGTCTAATTCCATCCATTGCCCCCGGAACTGCACCAGCGAAGATTTGGCGTTGACTAACTGCTGCCATTCCTTTTCACTCACGGCTTCCCCGCCAATGGACAGTTCATATTGATAATCCACCAGGGTGTCGAAGGAAAAATAACTCTTGCTTTTGCTGTTACTGCCGATTTTTCGTCCGCTGGCTTTGAGGCGAATTTTGGCGCGCTGCCAACCTTTGGGAGTCCACCAAGCAGGCACGATCACCTTGTAACCCGCTTCTTCTAGCACCCAGGCGGTTTCTTTAAGGAAGGTTGCCGCGTCATCGGCAGTGAGCGAGATTGAGATCGGCTGATCGGTATCTAGTCCTGCCCACAGCGCGGAGTAAATGCGGGCGGCGTAGCCCAGGTTCATCAACAGCACTTGCTCAAAATCTTTGCCAAAATCTTTGTGAAACTGCTTTTGTTGGGGCGATCGCATCCGCCAATAGTCCAACAGGGCAATTCGCAGCGACGGATCATGTTTAGCAGCAACCTGAAACTCTAAAATCCAGGGTTCCTCTGCCTTGTCCGGCGACTTTAACTGAAAGCACAAATGGAACGGCATTTCAGCTTGGCTGCGATGAATGCGATCGCGCCAGATTTTCCACTGTTGATACCACTCTAAAGTTTCTGCTGCCCGGTTTGGCGTGGTGCTGTGTTGAGGAGACAGGCACAATTCCAGCAGGGAATCGGCAACTTTCTTATCAAACGCTGCTGTGGATGGCGAATGAGTCACTACTTCTGTTAGTAAGCATTCTGAAAAGTGGCGGAGTAAAGTGGCTTTGTCATGCAAACGGGGTTCATCTGGCGGGGCAGCAAACCCGGCGGCGCATACTAGCGGCATCAGTTCTGCATACTGCTCAATCTCGGCTTCATACTGCTCTGATAAAATTTCCCAGGCGGCATAAATTTCAAAATCGGACGACTCGCCTGTGGTGCTAGCGGTTCGCTTTTTGGCGCGGGTCGCAGATTTAGCCGTAGATTTGGTCGCACGGGACGTTTTTGGGGTGGCAAGCGATCGATATTTGAGCGCTGGAATATAGCGATCGCGCAAAATTACCTGCTTAAACGCCTGGGTGTAGTGATACCAAAACAACAGATCCGCGCCCAGTTGCACATCTGCCAATTGGTGCAGCGTCAGAAAGTGCAACTCATTCAGCACCTTAATCACGCTATTCACCGGAGTGTAGTGATAGCCGTTTTTAATCGCTGCCGTCGTTTTATAACAATCCACCTGCCAGTATTGCCAATCAAAAGTTTCTGGCAACTCCGTTTCTAGATAACGCGCCAGTTCCAGCGACGGCAATGGTTGATCAGCGATCGTGGGCAAGAGAAAATATTGGGGAGAAATCCCCAGTTCCGATGGTTGCCGTGTGGTCGGGACAGGGGATTTAATCCCTAGGTCAGTCGTTAAAAACTCTGCCAAACTCGCTTTAGCAAGCTGCCGAGGATGGGCGGTGGCGGTTTTGCTGGATTTACGCGCTGTCTCCGTAGTTTCCACCCACAAATAAAATGCCCCAGTCTGGATAAAGTCTGCTTCTGCTGCGGGAATCCAGGTGCCGTGAAGAATCTTCATGACTCAACTGCCTGAGAGGATTGGATTGAATCTATCAAACCTAAATTCTGAATACAAGCCATTACTGGCGATTTAGGCAGTTTCTATCGTGATTTTTAAAATAATGCAAAAATTACTTTGCTACCTTTCCCATAGCTGTGATTGTCTAACCGGGCGATCGCGTCTGTTGTATTAATCTATTGCATTAATCTGTAGCATTTTTTTCCAAGAACGTCGCAGATCACACTTACTGTGATACAAAAACAGAATAAGACCCTCACGTTAAACATTCACCGATGGCTGCCAACTACTCCTTTGATATTGTTAGTGAGTTCGATCGCCAAGAGCTAGTCAACGCCCTAGATCAAGCCACCCGCGAGATTCAAAACCGCTATGACTTGAAAGATACTAAAACCACTGTGGAATTGGGTGAAGAGGCAATCACCATTAACACGGACAGTGACTTCACCTTAGATGCAGTCAACAGTTTAATTCAAACCAAAGCGATTAAGCGCAACCTATCCCTCAAGATTTTTGATTATGGCAAGGTCGAATCTGCCAGTGGAACTCGTGTGCGGCAAGAAGTGAAATTAAAAAAAGGAATTTCTCAAGAACTCGCCAAACAAATTTCTAAACTGATTCGCGATGAATTTAGCAAAATCCAAGCCTCGATTCAGGGTGACACGGTGAGGGTTACCGCAAAATCTAAAGATGATTTGCAAGACGTGATCCAACGGTTAAAGCAAGAAGATTATCCAACTCCTCTACAATTTACCAACTATCGCTAGCGGCAATCGCGACCGTTAAGGTTCGGTTTGGCGACTATCGCTTATCCGAAATTCCAGCTAACTTCATAGTAGTAGGCGATCGCCATCCAACTAATTTCAAGCTTCAGAATCGATGAATTTGCTTGGATGGAATTTGCAATTTTAAGCAGCCTACTAGTACTGAAACCGGATAAAGAGGGATAAGGGCGTGCCGAAGTGGTTGTTGCCAACTCTAAGTGAAGTGATTGCACTCAATGATCCAACTTGGACGATTGGCTCAGTAGAGCAAGCAGAAAATGGTCAGTTTGGATCATCTCAGCGGTCAGGTAGCCGCGTCGCTTTGCAGCACATCCGAGCAGAGCGTGAATGGTATGGGGCGATCGCGGCGCTCAATATCCTTTTACAACAACATGTGGCTGTTCCAAAAACGCCCGCTTATGTCGCCGCCCAAACCGTTTTTCCAACAGGAGATAGCATCGGCGATCAAGCAATTTCTGGCATGATTTTATCGGGTCCTACCCCCGTTTTTAACCATCCTCAAATAGTTAAGCAATTTGCAACTCGCACTTTAGCAACCACTTCTCTGCATTCGCCTCACTGGATGCCGTTTCAGTTGCTTCCGGCAGAATCGGCATCGTCTGCTAGTGACCATCCGTTGCCAGTGCTGCCCCTTCTACCAGGTGATCCCCTGGCGGCTGAACCATTTTGTTTAGTGATGACTCCCTGGTTTAGCTTAGTCATGGTGTTGGGCGAAACCTTGACTCAGGAACCTGCCTTTTTGTTTTCGTTTGTGCCCGAAGTGGTGCAGCAGGCTTGGGAGGTGATTCGTCCGCGCATCTTGCTGATGACTTCTCATCAGGTCGATCGCCTAGATGAATGGGTTCATCAGTTTTCACCCGTTTCTCCAGACTATAAAACGGTGATGCAGTTTAGCCGCTTGATGTTGGAAAATTCCACCGTCTTGGAAGATGAGCCGCTAGAAACCATTGCTCAAATAAAAAGCTTTAATGGCTCAAATCAAGTCCCAAAAATAGAGAGTGATCACAATATTGATAGTCACAATACTGCTTGGTTGAATTCCGATAATCCAAAAATCCCAGTGCCAAGCGAATTGGATGAAAAGCATTTAGATGTGGAATTGGTGCAGGCGATCGCCCATGAAGTTCGCACCCCGTTGACCACCATTCGCACCTTGACGCGATCGCTGCTCAAACGCACTGATTTATCCCCTGATGTGTTGAAACGGCTTTGTATTATCGATCGCGAATGTAGCGAACAGATTGATCGGTTTGGGCTGATCTTTCGCGCAATGGAACTGGAAACGACTGCCACCCATCCACCTCAAATATCTTTAATTCGTACTTCTGTGGTCGATGTATTTCAACAAAGCATTCCTCGGTGGCAGCAACAGGCAAGCCAACGCCAGATGACCTTAGACATTGTTGTTCCTGAAACCATGCCTGCCGTCGTTAGCGACCCAACGATGCTAGAGCAGGTTCTCACGAGTTTAATCGAGCGCTTTACCCGCAATTTGCCTGCGGGTAGCCACATTCAAATTGATGTCACCCTAGCAGGCGATCAGCTTAAACTCCAGTTGCAATCTCTCCTAGATGCCGCTAGCCAAAGTGCTTGTAAGGGGTTGTTTGGCACGTTGCCCAAACCGTCTCCTAAGTCAATCGGTCGGATGCTGATGTTCCAACCGGAAACAGGCAGCCTCAGCCTTACCCTGTCGGTTACGAAAAGTTTGTTTCAGGCGATCGGCGGCAAGCTGACGGTCAAACAGCGCCCCAAAGCTGGAGAAATTATGACGGTTTATCTGCCCCTAGAACTGGAGCGATCGCCCTTGGAAAGCAGCAAAATCATTACGGTGTAGCCGACAACTTCAAGCTTGTTTGATTCATGGGAACCTTCTTCAAAACAGCCCGTCATAAAAAATGGAATGTCTACTAGAGTAAAGTTCCGTCCATGAATCACTCACTTCGGCTATCCTGGTCATCGGTGGAATCTACATCTACCCAGGTGCCAGTGCAAGCAGACAAACTCTCTAATTACGATCTAATTTTGCAGTGTCAAACCGATCATTCTCCTGATAAGGTTGCCTTTGCAGAACTCATGCGGCGATACCAATCTCATGTTGAACGGGTGCTATACCATTTGGCTCCTGATTGGCAAGATCGGTCAGACTTGGCGCAGGAAGTTTGGATTCGAGTGTATCGTAATGTTAAGCGATTACAGGAACCAGCCAAATTTCGGGGCTGGCTCAGCCGGATTGCCACAAACTTGTTTTACGATGAGTTGCGAAAGCGCAAACGTCATGCAACGCCATTATCGTTAGATGCGCCCCGCTCTATGGAGGATGGTGAAATGAGTTGGGATGTTGCATCGGATGCCCCTGGACCCGATGAAGATTTAACGTCTCAAGAGTTCTATGATCAGTTGCGAACCGCGATCGCGGATTTGCCAGAAGCGTTTCGCACCACTATCGTACTGCGCGAAATTCAAGGTCTGGCATACGAAGAAATTGCTGAAATTACGGGGGTCTCTCTCGGCACAGTCAAATCTAGAATTGCTAGGGCGCGTTTACGGCTGCAAACTCAATTGCAAGGCTATTTGGATGGAGAGTAGTAATAGATTTCAACAAGTAATAGATTTCAACAACTGCCCTCCCTGGCGTTGCCTCAATCAGTCAGCGACTGCCCCTAATCTATCTAGACCCGCTAACCCGATTATTCAAAATCCATCTTACGAAGTTTGTTTTTTCTAGACAAATTCTCTATGCTTTAGTTGAGCATTGGGTGTACTCCTTCACAACCACAGTGTAATGTTGCAATGACATTTAATTTTGACTCCTCCAACTCCAAACAAATGCCTTCTGCGGCTGATTCCAATTCTTCAGCGCGATCGCTAGATGCAGTACAGCGCGACCGGTTTGAAATGCTAAGCGCTTACATGGATGGCGAAGTGACTGCGGATGAACGCCGCACTGTCGAAGAATGGCTAGCCAACGATCCCACCGTACAGAAGCTTCATACCCGATTGCTTCGGTTGAGACAAACGTTTCAGGCGATGCCTGTTCCAAGCACGGATGAAAAAGCAGTTCAACAAACCGTTGATGCAGTCCTAGCCCGGATTGATCGCCGTCCTCGTTTTTCTGTCATTTGGGGTGGAGTTGCACTGGCAGCTGTTGCTGTAGGGGCTATTTCCACCAGCTTGATGGGCGATCGCTCTCCATTCTTCCAAATGGCGCAATCGTCACGAGATCCGGCACAAACTCAAACGGCTGCGAAACCAGAACCTTTGTTAATTGCGTTAGATGAACCGTTAATTGCCATCTCTAAAACGCCTGTAGCGGCACAAGCGGAGAGCGTATCGCCATCCTCCCTGTCTCGCGACTCAAATAATAATGTTCGTTAACGGCAAAGCTTTTTTGTCAAGACCCTTTAATTGAGTCTCTAGAATTCTATGCTTCGCCAGTCTCCACTGGGCACCCAGACTCCGTTGATCTGCTGTACCTGAGTAGATGTCATTAGATACGCCCAAGCACTTCCCAGAGACACGCCTTTTGGGTTATGTACTGCGATCGCTTGTCGTTCGTATTGATGGGCATCAAGCGATAATTCAGGAAAATAGCACTGAAACAAATTAGGATCATGCTGCTCAAACTCATCTAGCTCCTGCAAAATGGCAGAATCAGCAAACGATAGCAGTACTCCCTGAACTAGGTTTCTACCGCCTGCGACCATTGCTGGATAGCCAAAAGGAAGCTGATAAATCGTTCCAAACGCGATCGCTGGACAGGTTTCTATTACCCAGCGATCGCACACATGGTAATTAACTTCTCCAGGTTTGAGCGTTCCATAGACAAAAACTTTGATCATTTAGTAGAAAATAGCCGCGATTGAAGGTTACTCTTAACGGAATTGATTTCTATTAAGTTGCATAACATCGGCTTATGTTCCTGTTCCGTTTATCCCTTGCGCCACAAACAAACGATATACTTCTCAACCAACCACTTGTTTCAACATCAAAACGAGTGATATTCGGGTTGATGCTAGGAAGTGCGATCGCCCTCATTCCTGATTCCGCGGTCATAGCGATGCAGCTTAAGGTGACCCCGACTAATCCCAAACTGGGGGATACTTTACGAGTAGTTGCTCAATACGATGATGTCAGCATTAATGCAACTCCTCAAGTATCTGTTGGCAAACAAACCTATCAAACATTTTTGAGCGGTGCTAATCAATTTCGGGCATTTGTACCCACCACTCCGCTAGATAAACCGGGCACTTTGACCATTCGGGCTACGGGCGGCGGCGAAACGGCTGAAGTCACCTTGAAGCTTGCCAATCGCAAATTTCCGACCCAATCTATTCGGATCTCAGGCAGCGGCAGTGATGGTACTGATCGCGAATTTGATCGCGTGGATGCCTTTAAAAAACTTGTGACTCCTGAAAAACTTTGGCAGGGTGCTTTTCGTCGCCCCAACCAAGGACCCGTCACCTCTGGCTATGGCATTCGGCGGTATTACAATGGGGTTTTTGCCAAAGATTATTACCATCGTGGAATTGATTACGCCGGAGCCTATGGGTCTCCAGTAGTGGCTCCTGCGCCAGGACGGGTGGCGCTTGTGGGACGAGTTTCTGAAGGCTTTAAGCTCCACGGCAATACCGTTGGCATTGACCACGGACAAGGAGTGACCACGATTTATCTTCACCTCAGCCGCATTAATGTGAAGGAAGGAGACTTTGTGCGATCGGGGCAAGTTCTTGGATCCGTGGGCGCAACGGGCGGCGTGACAGGACCCCATTTACATTGGGGATTGTATGTAAATGGGTTATCAGTCGATCCATCTCCATGGCGTGAGGTAGGATTTGAATAATTTTTTCTTTAAGGTTTTGATGAAAGTGGTCTACTAGACGCAATCTAGGGCACCATTATTCAAGACTACTAAAGCAAATCACTAGTTTAAGCCAGGGAAGAGGTGTAGGAGGCTCTATGAGCATCGAAAAGATTGTTGAACAAGCTCTGCAAGATGGGTATCTGACCCCAGCAATGGAGGCAGAGGTGGGACGCATCTGTGATACTGCCTCAGAACTCTCGATTGAAGAGTACATGGCGTTAGATCGCTTAATGGGCGCACTTTTGACTGGAGAAGTGGTTGCTGTTCCTCGAAAGCAGTTTATTAATGTGATGGAAGAGTTGGTATTAACAGAGGCGATCGCCCGCGTTGCCGAAATTGAAGCCACTAGCGATCGCACCCTAGATTTAGGAGACATCGCCGCCTATGGGTTGAACCGTCTACCGCCGCTCTATGCCACGACGGAGGAAGGGGCAAACTATCAACGACAGCGGGCAAAAGAGGAACTGCAAGCCTTGATTGCTCAACAAGTAGGAGAAGCGATCGCCCGTAATCTTGACCGTCCTGAATTCTTTCCAGAGCGGCAGGTGATTGGTAAGAGTTCAGGAGACGAAATTCTCACCCAAGTGAGCGCTCTCCTTCAAGCCTATGCTCCAGGGTATGAACAACCGACTGAACCTTCAAAGTAGGGGCTAGGAATAGGGAACAGGATAAACACGAGTAGTATCTCCTAATTCCAAACCCCTCTCTTCCCTGTTTCCTCGTCCCTATTGCTCAACAATCACTGGTGTTCCCGTGGCGATGTGACTGTATAGGGCTTTCACATCTTCGTTTCGCATCCGCAGACAGCCATGGGAAACTGCTTCTCCAATTAGCTCTTCTTGGTTGGTGCCATGGAAGCCAATTTCGCCTGCTTCATTCGACAAAAAGCCAATCCAGGCAGCCCCCAAGGGATTATTGCTTCCAGGTGGAACGGTAATTCCAGTGATCGGGTGTACCCAGGTAGGATCTTGCTCCATTTCTAACACTTGAAAGGTGCCCGTTGGCGTTTCCCAGCCCGGTTTGGCAACTGCGATCGCGTAACTATTCAACAGTTGACTACCCCGATAAACTTGAACCCGTCGTTCACTCAAATTCACAACTACACGAGCATCTGTTTTAGCTACAGTCTCGGATTTTGCTTCTGGGGGGAGGGCTGGAAACGGGTCAGTGGGTTGGGGATCGGGGTTCGTAAGAGGTTGAATAGACTGTTTTATGACAACCAGCGATTGCTGCGATCGCTCTGGATCTGAAAAAGAAGCAACTTGAGAACTGCTAACGGCAAAACGCCCCGCTATTCTCTGCGATTGAGCCAACGCCAGCACTCCTGCTGTTCCCAAGCACAACAGCATCATACTGCGCGCGATCGCATCGTCTTTTTGTCTAATGGGCATACTTAAGGCGAGGAGCAAGGGGCGAGAGGCGAAGGCAGATGCAAAAAGCAGAGCTTTGTACTCAAAACTCAAAACTTAAAACTCAAAACTTAAAACTCAAAACTTAAAACTCAAAACTTAAAACTCAAAACTTAAAACTCAAAACTTTCTTACTGCCTCTTAGATCAAGAGTATCCTATCCCCCTAGTAGGCTCAATCATTCTCAGAAAAATAATGACAGAGTTGAGATTAAGGAATTAAAAGCTTTTTCCTTTTTCCTACTTGATAGGGCACTTATACTACTGAGAGAGCGATCGCGGTTCTGTTTCTGGATAGTCTATGGAAATTCTTTCGGTTACGCTCAATAATTTCAAGTCCCATAGCGATCGCCATTTTGCGTTTCAACCGGGCACCAACGCGATTTGTGGTGAAAATGGCGCAGGCAAAACCAGTATTTTAGAAGCGATCGCCTGGGTTTTGTTTGATTATTCTGGCGACTACAACAAAGATGACCTGATCCGCAACGGGGCATCGAGTGCCCAAGTGCGAGTGACCTTTGTCTCGACCCGCGATGGACGCACCTACGAAGTTCATCGCTGCACAACTAAAAGCTATACCCTGTATGATCCTCAGCTAAACGAGCGCTTGCCCTACAGCCGGATTAAAGAAGAAGTGTTGCCCTGGCTGCGGCAGCATTTGGGCGTTTCACCCGGCACCGATTTGAGCCAGCTTTTTTCTAGCACGATTGGCGTTCCACAGGGCACCTTCACCGCAGACTTTTTGCTAACTAGGGAAAAACGCAAGCCGATTTTCGACAAAATTCTTAAGATTGAAGAATATCAGCAGACCTATAAGCAGCTTAACGACCTGGAAAAATATGCCAAAAATCAGGTGGAAAGGTTGGAGCGAGAAATCACCTATTACGATGAGGAGTTGCAGCAATTAGAGGAGTTACAGCAGAAACGACTTGCGCAAAAAACCGCGATCGCTCAGTCCCAAGCGGAGTTATCGCAGGCAGAAGCGCGACTAGCTGATTTGAAGCAAGAGCAGGAAACCTTGGCAGCACTGGCAACGAGATCGCAGCAGTTGGACACGCAGCTAGCGCAATTGGCAATCCAGCACCAAACTCAAACAGTGCAGTTGCAGCGATCGCAGAATGACCTTGCCCAAGCAGAATCAGCCGTGGCGATTTGTACCGCGCAGCGCGAAGGGTATCAGGCTTTTTTGGCAGCAGAGGTCGCCCAGCGCGACCTAGAGCAGCAGCGCCAAGCCGAACAAAGGCTCCAAAAGGCACGGCGACAACAAGAAGCTCACCTGAGCGATCGCCAAACTGCCCTTGCCAAAGTCACCGTCCAGCTTGCCCGTCTCGCTAATGCTCAGCAAGAGATCCAGCAGCTAGAACCGCTTGCCCACCGCCAAATTGAGCTAGAAAAAGCGCACCAACTCATCACTCAGCATCTCCAAAACTGCCTTAGTCAGCGACAAACCCTCCAGCAACAGGAAAAACGACTCGCGCAAACGCAAACTCGCCAAACTCAGCTTGCCAAAGAAATTATCCGACTGCGAGAGTTGCAGCTATCGGTGGATGAAATTCCGATGCTAGAACAACAGCAGCAGCGCTTACAGCAACACCTCAGCCGAATTGTCGCCGCCAGCCAATTTGAAGCCGATTTACAACAATTGTTTATGCAGTCCGAAGCAGCAGGCGATCGCTTTAATAGCCAGGTACAACAGGCAACCGCAACGCTCAAAGATATCCAGCAAAAAGTTCCTTTGTGGGCACCTCATCTGGAAGCCGTACTCATTACCCTGAAAAACGGCACCCTTTGTCAGCATCAGTTTATGGCAGCGCTGCGAACTATTCTGGATGATCTGGCAGAACAAACCGCTGTCACGAAACTAGAACAACAGTTGCAGACGATTCAAACAACCCTGCAAACTGCACGCCAGCATCAGGCACAGGTGAGCAACTTGGAGCGACTGTTGGATAATCAGGCGGAACTCAGCCAAGAGCAAACGGATTTGCAAACTAGCCTGGTTGAGCTACAAAATCACCTGACCGCAGAACCCGATTTGCGCCAACAGCAGGCAACCCTAGCAGCAGAATTAGAAACGCTGAACAATCCTAAAGGGCGGATTCAACTGCGACAGGAAGAATTGCAGCAGGCGGCAACCGTGCAAACCGAAGCCGTCCAGCTTCAATCTGCCCTCAGCACTTTAGAAGCCGCGATCGCCCACATCAATGCTCAACTTGCTGCCTTTGCCAATCTTTCAGACCAAGTGCAAGCTCAGCAGACGATTAAAGATAGCCATCGGACTTCCTACGAGAACTATATGGCACAGCGAGAACTGGCAAACACTCGCAAACAGCGCCAGCAGCAGGTTGAGGAAGCTACTGCCGGTCTACAACAATTGGAGCAGGCAAAACTCAACGCCACAGAAGAACGCGATCGCCTCCAGCAAACGTTTGACCCAAACCATTTTCAAACCGTTCAAGCAGCATACCAAGCGGCGAATGATCAAAAAGTTGCCCTTAGCGCCTTGTTGCCCGTCGAGCTAAAACTATTGGCAGAACTAGATCAGCAATTGAGCAAACTAGCAGCCGTCAGCCAAAAACGGGCGATCGCCCAAACCGCTTTAGATCAGAAAAAGAAAACTGAGCGCTTCATCAAGTTCGCCCGCAAAGCCTACAAGGACGCTGGACCCCGGATCACCGAGCGCTACATCTACAGTATTTCTCGTGAAGCCGACAAACTCCTGCGAGAATTGCTCAACCGTCCCAATGTCAGCCTGCAATGGACGCGAGATTACGAAATTGTGATTCAAGAAGGTGCCCATCCCCGTCGCTTTGTCAACCTATCCGGCGGCGAACAGATGTGCGCTGCCCTCGCGGTTCGGCTGGCGCTGCTTAAAATCCTGGCAGACATCGACATCGCCTTTTTCGATGAACCCACCACCAACATGGATCGAATGCGCCGTGATCAACTTGCCGAAGCGATCGCCAACATCAAAACCTTCCGTCAACTCTTCGTCATCAGCCACGACGACACCTTTGAAAAAGTCACCGAAAATATCATTTTGGTGGAACGAGAAGGGTAAGAAGTTTTGAGTTTTACCACGGGCTGCCGATCATGGTGAAGGGTGCCCAGTAGTAGGGATGGTTGAGGACGCGATCGCGGGTGATTGATGCATCTTCTGGTAATAGAATTGGGGTTTCTTTTGCGCCTAAAATTTGGGTGCCATCAATCGATATTTGTCCTTGAATCATGGCAATTTGGGCTTGTCGGAGCGCTTCAGCTTTGATCGGTGCTGATTGCAACTCGCGATAAAATCGGGTTATTAGCGCGGTGGTTGCCACATCATTGACCGCCCATAGGGTTGCAACAGCAGTTTTCACGCCCGCTTGCACCGCGAGTCCGCCAAAGCCGAGTTCCGCATCGCGATCGCCCAATGCCGTTGAACAGGCACTCAATACCAGCAATTCTACTGGTGGATTGTTCCAGCCCAGTTGACGCACCTGATCCATTCGCAGCCGCTCGTTCCATAGCTGAATAAATGAGTCGCCAATGCTACCAGGCTGGAAGTCGGCGTGAGTCGCTAAGTGAATAATGCCATAGGGCTGCTGCTGTCGAGCATTTTTTAAGGCTGCGAGGGTCGCCGTTTCGTTCAAGTAGGATCGCCCCGACCAAAGCTGATCTACCAGGATAGAAACTTCCACGGGCACGGCTGGCAGAGGAGATTGCCCATCCGTACTTTCAGAAATTCCTAGCCCCAATAGCTTTAAGTCTTGAACCTTCCGAAAGCGCGTATCCGTCAGACTAAGGCTTGGCATTAAACCGATGCTGTAATTTTCTACCAGAAAGTTTTTTCCATCGTGCAGCGCGGCAACGGGGAGCGATCGCAGCCCCGTGTCCATCAGAAACACAAGATTGGTAATTTTGCGCAATTGAAGTTGCTCAATCACAGGCGCAACCAACCAACCATAAAGCTGTTGCCCCATCTCCAAATAGCGTTTAGTCCGGGTCTTACGCGGATCAGAGACTTCCAGCCGAAACGCTTGCGCCGCTGCTAATATCTTGCCACGGGTTGCCGCCGGAATCCGTCGCCGCATGACATCACCTGTCGCAGTCACGACCAAAATTTCAAGCTGATCGGTATCGCGATCGCCGTTGCTCACATTGCCCCCCGTCCCGCTTAAAATGTCGCCAGTCGTTGCCTTCAGAGATTCCGGCACAAAGCTAATGTATAGAAAAGCAGGTTTTGCCCCAGTTTCCCGCTCAATGGTTTGGGCAATTTCCTTTTGCTCGTCAATTGATTTAGGGGCTGGTTCAGGTAGCCCTAAGTAAACTGAAAACGCATTGGTAAAGCGCTGTTCAGGGTTAACGCTCTCAAGAGAAAATTCTGACACAATCGGATTATTAAATTTGGGATCGAGTACCTGGCAAGTCGTCAATGCACAGAGGTTAGGAATATCGGGAATACTAGGAGTATCGCGTGCTTGAATTGTTAGAGCGATCGCTCGTGGTGCCGAGGTAGAAATGCGATCGTCTACTGTGATAGAAAAGGCATTGCTCAATAGCCCCACAAAACCAAGGGGCGGTGTATAGCCCAGGGTGCCATCGGCAGGAATCAAACTTCCTGGAGTTGCAACTACTCCATTAATTGTGAGGATAGCTCCCGGCGCGATCGATGCCACCCGCAGAAACAAGGGATTGTCTGCATTTAGATCAGCGAGAACTAGCCCCAAGGATGCCACCGAAAAGTTGAGCGATTGATTCGGAGGAATCACGGGTAAGGGCGCGATCGGGTTCAGCGTTGGGGTATCGTTCTTAAACGTAATCTGAATCTTGCCGCTTGAGGTGGCGAAAGGAGTCGGAGAAAAGTCAGACGTTTGCCCAGAAATCAGCGCATCAACAGCACCTGGATCAACAGCATTCAAGGCGAAGGCGGTGCCATTGCCACTGGTGGCAGTAATCGCGCCATTCTGTACGGTAAAAGGCTGGTTGGTCGATCCGCCATCATGGGTAATGCGGATCTCGCCACTAGTTCCCCCTGCTACCCCACTGGTGATAATGGTATTGCCTAGGGCTGTATTAACTTCTCCCGTTCCCCGCACCTGCCCTGTTGCCGCAATAATAACGCTTCCCCCAGCCACCGATTGAGGTTCAAAGCCTCCTGGGGTTGCACGGGTATCAATACTCTCAAAGCTAATATTTCCGCCGTTGCTGCCCGTAGTCAAGGTGACGGTGTTGCCGCTCACGGGGCTACCAAAAGTTGCTGCGCTATAGGATGAGGAAATAGTTCTCACATCAATGGTTCCAATAGTGCTTTGAACCGTGATTGCTCCCCCGGAAACTGGAATTGCGCTGCCCCCATACCCATTGCCAATCAAATCGCCAGCGGTGATATTGCCCGTTGCCTGCAAGGTAATATTTCCCCCCTTACCAAACGCAAAAATTGGACCGATAAAGGCAGAGGTGTTAATCGTTCCCAGCAGAGAAAGGGTGCCACCGATAAAGGTGACATCTCGGGTACTCGCAATGAGGGCTGTGGTGGGAGCCATGGTAATTGCGCCCCCAGTCTGAAATGTAATGCTGCCTGCGCCCGGTTGAAACACGAGTGCAGCGATCGCGGGATCAAAGGTAATGCTGTTGGTTGCCTGAAGTAGCAGATTGGTATTGGCAAACCCAGCCCCTTCTAGCTCACTTTGATAAATCGTTGTGGGTCCCGGATCGGCAAACAGCGTTTGCCCCGTAAACCCGCTTGCCCCAATTCCCGCTTGAATAAAAATGTCTACTGGGTCTAGCAAAAATGTGCCAATGGTGCCCTTGGGCGCAGTCGTATCGACGATGCCGCGATAGAGCAAGTTTTCCTTACCTGATACTTCCACAAAGCCACCATCACCTGCTGCGGCTCCCCCACGAGCGCTGATACTGCCCCCAAACTGGGTAGATTGGTCTGCCCAAACAATCACCCGCCCACCATTCCCCTGTTGGGTGGCATTGGCTTTGATGAGAGAGTCACTGCTGATGTAGGTCTGTGCTGCATTGGGTAGCGTACCCTTGCCCTGGTATCCGCCACCAATTTGCACGGTGCCGCCGCCATTGCTGCCAGAGGCATCGATGGTGGCTCCCACTAAGCCAACTTGGGTGCCCACAATGGCGACATTGCCCCCCGTTTCCCCTGCTACGCTTATAGACCCAGCGGTGATCGCCGTACCCGCTGCGGTTGGAATCGTCACCCCCGAACCAGTCAACTGCACTGTGCCATCAGAGTTCACTGCTAGCCCGGTGGCACCCACCAAATTGCCGCCCGTGAGCAGTGCTGGTAAAGAAGGGGCAGGGGCAACGGTCGAGGAGGTAGTAATAGGCTGAAATTCCAGACTGAGGAGGCTTCCGGGCTGGCTGAGTTGCACCAGGGTTTGCCCTGGAACAGCGGCGATCGTAACAGTGCCTCCCGGTGCCGAGAGGGTGCCTGTATTGACGATATTGCCGCCAATTAGGGCGAGGCTTTGCCCCTGGGCAACGGCGAGATTACCTGCATTGACGATCGCCCCCGGTTGCAAGGCAGAAAACGTAAATCTGGTGGGCGCTCCATTCAGCGTTGCGTAATCATTGGCTCCTACCGCATTCAACCCAGCCCCATTGCCGAAGCTCACCCCATTGGCAGTGGTTGCAGCAAACGAAGCAGGCACATTCAGGCTAGCATTCGTCCCAAAAATGATTCCAGCGGAGTTGAGCAAAAATAGATTAGGTGTGCCACCGCTAACTTGAATCAGCCCATTGATTACCGAAGGGCTATTGCCCACTACGCGCCCCACAATATTTTGCAGTTGGGGATTGGCAAGAAAGTTGGCAATTTGTCCTGGATTGAGTCCAAATTGCTCAAAGCTGTGGAACAGGTTAGCGCGATCGCCCGACAAAGTGCCACCACCAATATCAAAACGGTTGCCAGCAGGAGTAATAATAGTATTAGTGCCATCCGCCGCAGGCGCAATTTGGGCGTGGGCAGGCGCTCCCATCCCCGCAAGAATCGGCATCGTTGCTATAAGAGAAACCAAATGGGCGACGGAATGGGAGCGGACTGGGGACACTGTCGAGATCTGCCGCAAAATGAAACGCCTTGCTGGAAGCTCCATCTCCAATTTGTGGGTGTGAGTCATACCGCGCCGCTGAAGTGCCCGTTCGATGACGACTCGACTACGGAGGGTTTGCTCTAGATGAAGAAGATGCGAAGCATTGCCACCATGGATACGGTAGTAGTAAAGTGGCTCTTGAACACGACGGATTTGGGTAATTTCAGATAGGCGCAAGCAAAGATCATAATCCTCCACAAAGTCTAGGGAGCCATCGATACCGCCAACTTGTTCATAGAGAGATCGCCGCAGCAAGCGAAAGTGAAAGGTCATGAACTCAACCAGCAACCGCTGCTTCGAGTAGGGAATGGAACAACGATGCCCCAGTTGCAGCCGTTGATCCTGTTCATCCACCTCCACATAGTCGGTGTAAACCATGCCAGCAGTGAAATCAGCATCCAGAACGGCGATCGTTTTTTCAAGGGCAGTGGGTGCCAGCCAATCGTCGCTATCAAGCCAGCCGAGATAGGTGCCAGTGGTATGGGTAATGGCGGCTTTTAGCGCTGCTACTCGCCCATGATTTTTGGTTTTAACAACCCGCACCCGCTGATCGCGTTGAGCATACGCTTGAGCCAGTTCAAAAGAGCCATCGGTAGAGCCATCATCCCAAATCAGTAGCTCAAAATCCCTATAAGTCTGCTGCAAAACGCTAGCGATCGCCTTATCTAAAAAGGCTTCTCGGTTATAAGTCGTAATCACAAGCGAAATTGGAGGGTGCATACCGAGACCTCAATGTTGTGACCGTTGTAGCACCCTCAAAAACAAGATGGTCGTTTCGCTGCAAAATTCTTAACGCCTATCACCCTATTTCTTTTCGCTCATCATCGTACAGGTATGGCTTAGGGGTTCTTGGGCAAAGGCTTCTAACCGTACCGATTTTAGCAATGTATTCCAACTGGTGAGCAGAGCCGGATCTTTAGGACTGGTGCAGCGTTCCTGTGCCAAAGTGGCGATCGCGTCTTGCCAAATGCCAGCCGCCGCATAAATTGAAGCGCGATCGCGGACATCAAACGCCGTTTCTAAAGCCATGCTCAGCCCACTATTCCCCTGCACGCGCTGCACGATTCCTTCCACAAAAGGATTTTTCGATGGCTGGATAGAATCACAGATCAGCGCAAACTGCCAGCGATAATCTTTTTCTGTTTCCATATCAGTGGCCACGGACTTAGGCAACACATGACTGAATACCCCTGCGCCCCCATTTAACGGAATCAGAGCGCTGTAGATATCTTTATCGTGATCGTCTGTGATTCGTAGTTCTCCCATCCCAGCATTCGTTTGAGGGATATACCAAAACAGCGTTGGAGTTTGAGAAGTCGTAGTGCTAAAACTATCGATTGGAGACAGTGCCATGAGCGGCTTTCTGCCAGAAACACACGCATCAGGACTGCGGGTGCCTGCCCCGTCTCGTCGTCCTGGAATGCCCCGCCTAGGAGGGGTATATTGTTGAGCTAGGGCAACTAGGGGCGAAATCGAGATCGCCGACCCTATCACTAGAGCGATCGATGCCATGATAGATTTTTTACCGAAAAAAGGGCGAACCATAGAAAATAGTCCTTAAAACATTCGGATAGGGATGAAAAGCTAAATAGCTAGACATCCGCCAGTCATAAATTCAGCAATTCCTCATAGAATTCCTAATAGGTAGGCGAAAAGAAGCACCCAATTGCACATGACTAATGAGAGATGACTAACCCTAGCTCTATTATGTTCCACCTATTCCTATAGCCGATTATTCCTATAGCCGACAGCGCCCTGCTTCATTGCACTCCTGTTGCTGTTGGCGTTCAGCCAAAATCGTTGACAAATTAGAGCGTCCTGTTAGGGCAAGCCGCCGATCTGCCCAAAAATCATACAAAACGTCTGCTAGCCAGCCAATGACGGGAAGCTTGGTGATCGCGTAAATCCATCCCATCCCCAATATTTGATAGACACGGCGAAATACTTCCACTTTCTGAACCACGGTGCCGTCAGGCAATACAGCGTGAATCCGCCCCATTGCCGTCTCAAAATCTACACCGCCATTCGCTTCTGCGGTGTAGTCATCGGCAGCAATATCTACAAATGCCACCAGTCCGCGACCCGCATCGCGTTTTTGCAAAAAATTCACTTCGCGCATACACAACGGGCACTCACCGTCGTAAAGCAGCTTGATTTTCCAGTTTGATGAGCCATCCGAAGCCGCTTGAGTCGCTTCAGTTACGGGATGAAGCGAAGTATTTGATGAAGCCATAACGTGTTTCTAACCTGTTCCAAACGAGACATACCAAAAAAATTTGCTCTGTATTTCAATAGTTTAAGAAATATAAATGAATCGAAACAATTTTTTAGTCCCTCAATTCTAAAGAAAGCCTGTAATCCTCTTTTTGTTACGCTGAGACAGTACCCTCGCACTCCATACTCAAAACTCAAAATATCTCCTAGGTCGACGCTACGCGAACAAAACTCAAAACTCAAAACTACTAACCCTCCCATGCACGATCGCTACTTGGATTTGATTAACCGCATCATTGCCGCTACGCTGAAGGGCGAGATTCGCTCAAAAGATCAGGTGTATGCCCTGTTGCAGGCGGAGGTTAGCAGCGGTACGGGTGAACTGTTTGAGCGGTGTTTGCAGGAGCAAGTGGAAGAGGTTGAGGGGCAGTTAAAGTCTGCGGATGAGTTGATTCAGGCGAAGGCAACGCGCAAACAGCGGGCATTGAAAACGATTCAAGGCGAGTGGGATCGTTGGCAAAAAAATAATCAAACCAGTTCTGTGTTAACTAAAGTGGTGCAGGCGATCGCGGCTCAACCAACCGAGGAGCGCTTGAGTCAGCTTTTGAACGCGATCGATCCCAACCAGGCTCAAGTTCTAACCCGTGAACAAATCGGACAACTTGCTGAACTGTTGCACCAAGCCGCAAGTGCCCCCGATGTTGCCAAGGAATTTTCTATAGAAATTGCCAACTTTGCTGCCGGACTGAATCAAGGGCTAAAAACCTGGCAAGAACTGGAAGTGAATGTGGTGAGTTGGATTTTTGACCAAAACCGGGGTTCCTTGGGGTTTGGTGGAGCGGAGCAGAGTGGACCTTGGAGCAGTTGGGCAAAGTCGGTGCGATCGCCGGGGTTGAAAGCTTTGTTTAGTAATTTGGCGCAACAACAAGCGGTGACAGCGGCAGGAGTTGCTTCACCGCTTAGCATTGCCGAGTGGGTGGAATGGGCGATCGCCTTGCAGCGATTGCAGTTGGGCTTAGTCGCTTGGTTTGATAAACAGCCCTATGATGCTACGGCTGGAAAACGGCTGTCGATCGCCACTTTTCTCAGCTTCACCGCCGTTTGGAGCCAGCTATCCCAGCGATTTAGCGAACTGAGCCAACCGATTTTAGCGCAGGGCTGTTTTCAAATGGCGCTGCAATCGCTGTATTACTTTGCTCAGCAGCCTTATTACCCTTTGTATGGAGGCTTATTTGCGGCGCTATCGGGCGAACCGTTGCAAACGACGCTGGACTATTTGGATCAACCTTTGCGGCAGGTGCCCAATACTGCCAGTAAAGCCAGAATTTTGACGCTGCTGGGCTACTCGCAGCGAGCATTGGGTCAAGTTGAGCAGGCGGTAAAACTGCACCAGCAAGCCTTAGAAATTGCGCGAGAATCGGGCGATCGCCGCTGTGAAATTGCCAACCTCAACCATCTCAGCCGCACTTGGGTAATGCAAAACGAGTATTCCTCTGCGATCGATACTAGCCAACGGGCATTGATTTTGGCACGACAAACCGGCGATCGCTTGGGTGAAGCCAATGCCCTCACGAATTTGGGCAGTACCACAGTGGCGCAAGGGCAGACAGAAATTGCTTTAGACACCGATCAATACGAACAGGTTTTGGAATATTTGCAGCGGGGCTTAAGCCTGTCTGAGCAGGAAGGAGATGTGCCCAGCCAAGCGCTTTGTACCAATAGTTTGGGCATTGCTCAAGTGATGTTGGCGCAATATCCAGCGGCGATCGCGTCGTTGGAAAAAGGGCTGCGGATTGCTCAAGCGATCGGCGACTTATTTTTACAAGGCTTAAACTGTACTTATCTTGCCGAAGCCCATCGCGGGTTAGGCAACACTGAACTGGCAATTTATACCGGATGTTTGGGGATGTATCTGCTCAATCAGATCGGCTCTCGACAATGGCGACAACCCGCCGGAATCCTCAGCATTCTGAACGGGCAAATGGGAGCCGAAGCATTCCAAGCAATTTTGATAAAATACCGTCCGCAGTTTTTGCAAATCATTGGAGTAGACGGCTTTGACTACCTGCCAACCTTGTTGATTGACTACCGATCTTCCTGAAATCTAGTCTAGAGAACGCCTCCATAGCTAAACGTGATCAGCTTGAGGTGACTAGGGTCAGCGATTAGCTCTTTTGCGAGTAGATATCCGGTCATCGTCCAGGTTTGATACTTGCGTGATTCTTTACCAATTAATCGAGCATCGGGCGCGTCGTAATATTCGGGCCACTGATCATGCACTAAGCGGCGTTCAGCAACCGCGATCGCGTGGTGCGCCAACTCTGCCCGACCCATTTTGCGTGCGGCGGCTGTCAGCATCCACAGCAACACGGGCCAACTGCCGCCATTGTGATACGACCAGGGGCGATTTTTGGGATCGGCTCCCGTCACAATCCGCCAATCCGCATCTTCCAAGGCTGGATAGCACAACTTCATCGGCATGTGGCTGACTAAATCGCTCCAGCGCAGTTCAATCACATTCAAAATCTTGTGGGATTGTTCTTCATCCGCTAGAGAAGAAATAATTGCCATCAAATTGCCGATCGCAAAAAAGCGACAGTCTAGCTGAGAAGGTCCCAGATTACCTGCCAAGTAACCGCCTGCTTCGGGCAGCCATTTTGCCAGTTTATAAAAGGGAATTGAATCTGAAAAAATGTTGAATTGGTTAAGCGCCCCTTCCCCATATTCTTCCACTCGATAGCGATAAATCTCATTCAAGCGTTCAGTGTCGAGCCAGTAATCTTCTCGCAGTTGGGTCGTCAACGGTTCCAGTCGTGCCTGTACTGCTTGAATAATCCGCTGGTTTGATTGGTTGGGCAGCAAGAGTTCTAAACTGGCGCGGAGGGATACATAAAACAGCGATTGAATATCTAAGGGATGCCCATACAGCCCCATGCGGCGATCGATCATGCTAGCGGCATCGGGCACCAAAACCATCGGATACATATCAAATCGGGTAACAAGGCAAAGTTCCAAAATGACGCGAATGCCTTCTTGAAAGTCTGAGCGATGCACCAGTTCCATATCCTCGGTAGCGATCGCGTATGCCCTCAGCAAAAAGATCCACCAGAGGCAAGCATCCGCTGGCGCAACCCGCCCAATCGCATGATCCCCAAAATCTGCCCGTACATATTCTCGTCCGTTGATCGTCTCTATTTTGAAGCTGGCTGGCATTAATCCCCGGCTGGGTTTAGAGCAATCCAACTGCCCAGTTTTCGGCTGGAGCTTGAGGGTTTCTTCTAAAAAATTACGAACAATTTCGGGTTTTCCTTTGATTAAAAACAAAAGTCCAGCCGAAATAAAATCTCGAATGAAGCACTGATCGTAGTTCAACGCATCAGAATCTGGATCAAGGGCGGCAACAGTGCCAACAGGTTTGTTTTGATAGTAAATAACCGTTTTTTCAAGCGCTGCCCACGCTTGTTCTTCAATCGTTTGAACGCCCAATCCTTAACCCTCGTGTTTGTGATCACTATAGTTTTATCTCACTTAAGCCCCATGGTAAGGCGATCGCGAATGAGCAGCTAGCTATCTTAGATACCAACCAGTCTGATGACTCTGCTATCCCTTAGCTGCGATTGAGTAGGGCTTGGCGATGCGCTAAAACTTGGGTTGGTTCAATTCGAGTGATCACTTCATCTAACGGTAACTTGCGTTTGGCTCCGCTAAAAACATTGACCTGATAGACTTCACGGTTCGTGATATCTAATCCCGTCAGCCAGCCACTTTTGGGATGATAAGCTCCCGTATCAATATCTAACCAGCCGTATCCTTGAGCCAATTCTCCGGGTTCTACTTTGGGTAGGGTAAACGTAATGGTGTGCCCTGCAATGATTAATTTATCGGCAAAGTAAGGTTTGGAACTGCTATGAAATTCGTCGCGAATCCAACAAAATTCTTGAAGGCTTTGGGATTCAATTGGCAGCAGGGGGTGAACCCCAGCATGAACTAACCAAATATCGCCTAAGTCAAGATGGGAGGGTAGGGTTTTGAACCAAGCGAGATGATCTTGAAACAGCTTCCCCGTGTCACCGTAGCTAGCGATCGTGGCTCGTCCGCCGCTATATAACCAGGCTTGCAGGGCAGGGGTAAAGGGGTGACCGTTGGGGTACGCATCGATCATCAGTTGTTCATGATTTCCCAGTAAACAAGTGTATCGATGCTGTCGAACTAGGCTAACTACATCGGCGCTATCGGGTCCTCGATCGATCAAATCGCCTAAAAAGTAGACTTCATCTAAGGTGTCTGGCGCGATCGCTTCTAGAAGCGTTATCAGTCCTCGATAATGTCCATGAACGTCGCCTATGATAATTCGCCGATGACAAGCTTGGGTCATGCGATCGCCTTTTAACACCGTTAACAGTACTACACCCGTGCGACATCTGCTATTTAACTGGCAAATACCGACGCAGTGATATAGATCACTCTATTTTCATTATGCCCCGATTCTCCTTGCGACTCTCATAAAACGCTTAAACATTACAGTCAATCTCATCAACTTTACTGAGGCTTTACTGACGGAGAGCCTTTAAAAGACGCTCTAATCCTGCAAACATACTTTGAGGGCGAGAGGGTTGAACGCCGCTGTTTTTCATGAAAATTTCATCCAATCGTTCTAAGCTGGGTTTCAACGGATCTTCTGCAACTAGGGTATAGTTTTCGTCTGTCCCAGCCCAGACTTGCCAAGTAGAAGGATAGCAGCGAAGTAATGCCGCCCCATCTAATAGCTTGAGGAAATAGCAAGGCTCAATGGTGTTTAAAAAGCGCTCTCGAAGTTTGCGCGCTGTGTAGCCGATCCCGACGGTGCCCACGTCTTCTAATCGAGGATTAAACAGGACAACCGGGCGATCGCCTGCCGCATTACAAATCTGTTCTACCAAAAACACTTCAACTGAAGACGGCGCCACAAACAGAAAGGCTTTATCATCTGGAGTGACCAACTCTTCCACGACTGAGGTTTGGCGTGCCCCGGCAATGTCAATACTTTGAATGGAATGGGAAATCTCGCCCCAATCTCGACGGGCAAGGGCTGCTGCGCCAGCATCGGTGAAGAAAATTTTTAGCCCAGTGCCATAGTTGGCGAGGGCTGGAAGAAACTGATAGGCAGGCTGCATCGGTTTTAATTCTGGAATTGCCAATTCCACCTGTAGCCGTGTGTAACCTGCTGTTAGGGCAGCTTGGGTTGCTGTTTGCGCTTGGGCGATCGCTTCATCTAGGGTGGTAGGAAAATCAACCATCGATCGTGTTTATTCTTAGAGTGTTAATTTTAGAGGGTTAACGACTGCACATCGGTTTCAATCAGCTTTGCCAAATCTTTCAAAAATGCGGCGGCGTTGGCACCATAAATAATCCGATGATCACAGGTCATGTTCACCTGCATTTGCCGCTTCACACCCAGCAAACCGTCATCGGTGGCAACCACCGTAGGCAGGGAGGCACCGATCGCGAGAATGGAACCCATCCCTGGCGGCAAAATCGCATCAAATCGATCGACCCCAAACATGCCCAAATTAGAGATCGCAATGGTGCCAGTGCTGTATTCATCGGGCTGAAGTTGTTTCGCACGCGCTCGATCGACCAAATCTTTCCAAGTGCGTGACAGGGAATATAAATCCATCTGATCTGCTTTTTGCAGCACGGGCGTAATCAGTCCGCCATCCTCCATTGCCACGGCGATCGCCACATTGATTGCCGCTGGATAGTTGATGCTTTGGTTGACATAATTAGCATTCACAACCGGATGTTTTTGCAAAGTAATCGCGACGGCTTTTGCTAATAGCGCCGTCATCGTTACCCCTTTAGACTTCACCTGTTTGTAGAGCTTGTCTAAATTGTCGGTAGTGATTTTGTAGCTGACATGGAACGTGGGTACTTCCAGGCTAATCATCATGTTTCGCACAACGGCATTTTGCAGCGTGTTGAGTGGAACTTGCTGTCCTAGAACCACGGGCACGGAAGTCGCGGCGGGTTTAGTGGAAGCGGTTGCGGGTGCAGGAGTGGATACAGGAGCCATGGGAACAGTGGGCATAACAGCAGGAATTGCTGCAATTTTTCCTCCGGCGGCTTCCACATCTTCAGCAATGATCCGTCCATGGGGACCACTGCCCTTTAAAGTTTTCAGGTCAACTTTTAGATCTTTTGCCAATTTTCGGGCACGAGGAGAAACGATAAGGCGACCATTACCAGCGCTGCCGCCGTTGGTGGAAGGACTCGCTTCAGCAGAGACAATCGCCGCCGCTGAGGGGGGTACTGCAACTTCCGATTTTGCTGGGGTAGGGACTTGCTGTTGAGCGGTGGCAATTTCGGCTTCCGTTTCAACGACTAGGGCGATCGCCGCACCGACTGGAGCCGTTTCACCCGCTGCCACTACAATAGTCGCTAAGTAACCTTCATAGAAAGACTCCACATCCATATCTGCTTTATCTGACTCAACCACTACTACGGTTTCGCCTTTTTCCACCTTGTCGCCGGGAGACTTTACCCACGCGACGATCTTCCCTTCCGTCATGGTGGAACTGAGAGCAGGCATGAACACTTCATTAATCATGGGGCACTTTCCAAAGCAAACATTAAGTCAATAAAATTAATGCGATCGCTCGCATACACTGGCATGGCTGATCGTGCAGGTTTCTATCCAAACCAATCAAGCTTGTAAAATTGATGCAACTATTGCAGTCCCATCAATTTTACAAGCTTGAACAGTATAAAGCCCAGCGCAACCAGGAAAATCGTTTTTACCATTCACCTTGCTATCCTAGGGTGCTGTGAGTGGTTGACTGAGGCAATACTTTACTTAGAATCAAATAGAGAATGATTGCCGCGACAATGCCATTAATGGGTGCAATCCCCAAACTGGCTTTTCCTGTGAAGTAAGCGATCGCTGATGCCATAACATAGGCAATCACGCCCACCCAGTTAAACGCAGGCTGCGGCAAATCCAGCGGCGGAAATTCACCCCGACGATGCAGCCAAAAATCAGCCATAATTACGCCGCCAATTGGGGGAATGAACGTGCCTAGCAAAATCAGATAATCCACCAACATTTTGTAGATACCACCCCACGCCAGAACTAGGGCGATCGTTGCGCCACCCAGCACAAACAGGGTTCGCTTATTGGTACGAAACATATGGGCACCTGCGACTGAAAAAGCATAAATGGTGTTGTCTTGAGTCGTCCACATATTCAAAAATAATAGCAACAGACCCCAGCCCACTAAACCCTGATATGCCATCACCTGTACAATATCGGAACTGTCGGCGATGCCCGGAACATTGGCATATACAAGAGAACAGAATGCGCCGCTAAATAGAAGAAAGCCATTGGCAACAAAAAAGGCAAGTAAAGTAGAAATCGTTGCGACCTTGCCTGTTTTGGCAAATCGGCTCCAGTTGGTTGCTTGAGTGCCGCCCGATACAAAAGTACCAACGATAATGGTTAATGCTACCCCAATTGTCATCTCCTTGGTAGGTTGAATGGCTTGCAGCCCTGCCCATCCACCCACTTTGTTAGACGCGATCGCAAAACACCAGACCATCAAAATCAGCATGGCAGGCACCGCAATGCGGCTAAGCCAATCCATTGCCTTGTAGCCGAGGTAGGCAGTAGAGCAAAAGAAATAGGTGAAAAATAAAATAGTGAGCCAGTTCCAAGAAGGCGGCACTCCTGCCAACTTATTCAATAAATCTGCGATCAGCGCTGTTCCCCAGGCATACCAGCCGATTTGGGTGAAACCTAAAATAAAGTCAACCCAGCGTGAACCCACATTACCAAAGCTAAATCGCGCCATTAGCACGGTACTGAGTCCCGTTTTGGCGGCAATATTGCTGAGTGCGGCGGCATAGGTTCCTAAAATTAGGTTGCCAACGATGATTAACCCCAGTAAATCAGGAAAGAACTTAAACGCTGGACCGACTAACCCGCCAGCAAAGAGCGTCCCAGAATAAAGCGTGAAACCCATGAGCAAGGGTGCCAAAGATGCCATCGATTTACGGGCAGTCAACGGCACTGGACTTAAAGGATAATCTTCTGAAGCGATGAGCGATCGCGTTTCCCTATTCATCTCTGTATCAGGTGGTGTCTTCATCAGCTTAGCCGCCCCTACAACGCTACTTTACCTACTTACTGGCAAATCTCTAGTTGCCATCGTATAGCAGACAACATAACGGGTGAAAACCTATTAAAAGTAAGGTATCAACATATCTTGCCTCGCCAGAGTTTGCCTCGCCAGAGTTTGCCCTCACCCTGAATTCCGCTCTGGGAGAGAGATTTAGGGTGAGGAGAATTGAGATAATCGTACATCGCGCAAAAATAGTATTAAAAATATATATAGCCTAGTTTGCCAATTACCTTGCCAATACAATTACCTAATAGACTAGGAGTACGGATGCCAATTTACTTGTATTGGGGAGCCGATGAGTTTGCGATCGCCCAAGCGACCAAAGTTCTCCGAGCAAAAGTGCTTGATCCAGCCTGGGAAAGTTTTAACTACAACAAAATCTCACCAGAACAATCCGATGCCATCACGCAAGGGTTAAATCAGGCAATGACTCCGCCGTTTGGGGCAGGCAATCGGTTAACTTGGCTAGTGGATACTACACTGTGTCAGCGATGCTCAGACGAGCTTTTTGGGGAGTTAGAACGCACTTTTGCTTCGCTACCCACTACCAGCATTCTTCTGTTAACCAGTTCGGTAAAGCCTGATAGTCGATTGAAGGTGACAAAACTGTTGCAAAAGTATGCTGAGGTTCGAGAGTTTTCTCCAATTCCCCCATGGAAAGGAGATTTGCTACTGAAGCAGGTGAAGCAGGCGGCTCAGGAGATCACTGTTAAGTTAACCCCAGAAGCCGCAGAACTATTGGCGGAGTCAGTGGGCAATGATACGCGCCAACTCTATAGCGCTTTGGAAAAATTGCGGCTCTATGCTGGAGATGCTCGGCGATCGCTGACTGAATTGGATGTGGCTACCTTAGTCGCTGCCACTCAGCAAAATACCTTAAAGCTAGCGGCTGCCATTCGCCAAGGACAGGTTGCTGAAGCGTTGGAAATGGTGGCAGAACTGTTGCGCCAAAATGAACCGGCTCTGCGGATTGTCAGTTCTTTGATTGGGGAATTTCGGCGCTGGCTGTGGATCAAGCTGATGGTGGAATCGGGTGAGCGGGACGATACCGCGATCGCCAAAGCGGCTGAAATTGCGAATCCAAAGCGACTTTATTTTTTAAGACAAGAAGTACAGCCGCTTTCTTCCCAATCGCTGATGCAAACCTTGCCGTTGTTGCTAGAGCTAGAGTTTAGCCTCAAGGATGGAGCAGACGATTTAGCCACAATGCAAACAAAAATCGTGGAGCTATGTCAACTCTGTGGTAGTAGATGAGAGATCTGTGGTAGTAGATGAGAGATCTGTGGTAGTAGATGAGAGATGGGAAAAACAAACAAGTCAGAAATCGTTTTCTTCTAGGAACTTATCGCCCTTAAAATAGTTCAAAACATTTGAAGACTTTCGATGTGCTAGTTTTTGGCATTGAACACGCAGCTATGAATATGAATCGCTCTATTGACTTCCAATCATGCTTCAGCCATCCTTCTACGCTTAAAGCGCTAGTGTTTGGCGTTGTATCAACCGTTGGGCTGCTTTGTACGGGTGTTGCCCAAGCCCAGTCTCCAGCAGACATTGCACAATATGCAGATGTAGCGCGGCAAATTGAGTTACAGCGGATGCAGGACTTTGCTGAGGTCAAGCAGTTGATGGGTGGCAAGGTGCCTGACAATGTTTGCCAGCAAGGGAATATTCCTAGCAAAGTGCGGGAAATTTGCGATCGCTTCGATAGAAACTCTCGCAATATTCTTGAGGAAAAGCGGATGCCTGTTGCCAAATTCAACGCGGCGGTTCGCTTTTGTCAGCAAAACCCAAAACCGAAAGAATGCCCTGCACGTCCCCGTTAAACGCTGCTGTTAAACCAAAGTTTTGAGTGAGCTAAGGCTAATTTTATCTGGCTCACTCAAAACTTACAGTTGAATATCCTTGAGATGAGATCGCGGATCATGCGTCCGATTGTCTCGAATTTTTTCATAATACTCCCGCTCGATCTCACTCAACTCTTTTGGCGGAGTAATGACCACGCGCACCATCTGATCGCCGCGCCCTCCTTTTGGTTTTGTCCATCCCTTTCCCCGTAACCGTAACGATTGCCCAGATCGAATCCCCGCTGGAATGTTCATTGTTACTAAGCCGTCAGGGGTTGGTACTGCGATCGCGGCACCCAAAACCGCTTCATCCGGAGTAATGGGCAATTCACACACCAAATTATCGCCATCAAACTGGAAAAATGGATGAGGCGCAATTTCAACCGTTAGATAAAGATCCCCGCGTTGAGTCGTGTAGTGAGGGCTATAGCTGCCTTTTCCTCGAACCCGAACGCGGCTTCCAGGCTTTGCACCGGCGGGAATGCGAACATCAATCACTTCTTTTCCCAAAGACAACCGCTTTTGCACTCCATTAAATGCTTCCCCCAGAGTTAGGGTGAGCAGCGCTTCACTGTCAAGCCCCGCTGTGCTGCCTGGTGGTGCGCCTGTTGTTCCTGGTGAAGTGCGATAACGGTTGGAACTGCCATACCCAGGGTCAGATCCCATCCGCCCTAACAGTTCGTTGATAAATTCGTCAAAGCTGCCATAGCGACCAAATTCAACGCCATCGAAGTCTACATTGCTGCTGCCTCCGTAGGGCGATCTCGGCTGTTCTGCCTGCTTCCAATACTGCCCAAACTGGTCATATTTGCGGCGCTTATCTGGATCGGATAGCACCTCATAGGCTTCACTGATTTGCTTAAACTGGTTTTCTGCTTGGCGATCGCCAGGATTCATATCAGGATGATATTTACGTGCCAGTTTGCGGTATGCCTTTTTAATTTCATCCGCATCTACCGACTTATTCACCCCCAACGCCGCATAGTAGTCTTTGTAATCGGTCGCTGCCATCAACCCCTACCTCTATTACGCACTTCTATATAGCGCCTAGTCACTCAATGGTAATCCCACATTAACAAAAACTGGTAGCTCCTATCTCTGATTTCCTACCCTTAAAAAGCTATCAAACCCTTCTAGCCTGGATGGTGGCGCATCCCGTAAGCGGTGACTCATATGCTGAATAACATCGGCAGGAACTTGGCGATCGCGCTGCTGATTTTGCTGTAAGCAAAGCCACAGAGGAGTATTCAGCCAAATCCCGGACACATGAGTAAAGCCAGATTTTCGGGCAAGAGCGATCATATCTCGCCGCTGCTGGCGGACTGTATTTGTTGCATCATAAATAGCAGCAGATTTCTCGCCTTGCTGAATTTGACTGGCTGCCTCGCAAAACCGCCGTCCTACTTCTTGCCAAATTTGTAGCCAGTCGCCCTGAATGGCTTCATTCCCATATAGGTCTAACCGAATTCTATCGGTTGAGATCAAGCTGCGATCTAGACACTCGTCGAGCAAGGCGTTTGCCAAGGTAGATTTTCCACTACCAGGAAGACCCATCAAAAAAAATAGACGAATCATTTCAAACTGCGATTAATATGAAACCGAAAATCACTCAACCTATATTCAATTATTCCTATCTGCATCTAGAAAAGCGCAACTATAGCAACGGATGAATAAGTTAGGACACAAAGAGCCTTAAGAAATAAGGAATAACAAACGGTTATTGTCTTGACCTTTCCTCATACTGCTCTAGAATTCAGTTCGCAAGGAGTATTATCAACTATTGTGAGGATCACCCAAGTGTGAAAGATATAAAGTCGTAATGTGCCCATAAAAATGGGCTTCTCACTAAAGAAACCCATTTTTCTAACCTAATTTCTTTGCCAAATCGCTTTGTCTTGAGAAGCTTTGTCTTGGAAAAACTACATCAAGCCCAAAAAGTGAAGAACACCTTGACTCGTTACCAACTCAGTAATTAAAGCGGATACAAAGCCAATCATGGCAAAGCGACCATTCCATAGTTCAGCTTGGGGGGTGAAACCAAATTTCCAACTGTTGCGGTCTTCAGCAATGATGATTTTTTCAGTGGTCATGATTAATTGCTCCAAGTTTATTCCTACCTATGCGCTTATTGTAAACAGATGTTAACGAAAGTGTCAAATCGTAAAGATGCAAAAGTGAGCAAAATCAAAATTTAGATATTTTTTAGGCGTTGCTGAATCTAGATATGAAATTCGTAGGGGTAATCCCTTGTGGTTGCCTTGATCCCAGCAAGGGTAGGCACAAGGCGTTCCCCCTACAAATGAAAATCATGTCTGCATTCAGCAATGCCATTTTTTAGATGTTTTTTGGATAGATGCCGAATTGGGCTAAGATTCGCCCATAATATGCACCACTAACTCGCGGCTAGAACCCCGCTGGCGATGCTCCCATAGATAAATCCCCTGCCAAACCCCTAGCTGTAACCGACCGTTGGCAACGGGAATTTGCTCAGAGGTCTGGGTTAATACGGTGCGGATATGGGCAGGCATATCGTCAGCCCCTTCCGTACTGTGAATGTAGTTTTCCCACTCTGGCACTAGCTTGGCAAAAAAGTTTTCCAAATCCTTCAGCACATCTGGATCGGCATTTTCTTGAATCACTAAGCTGGCGGAGGTATGCCGTAGGAACAAGCTGCACAACCCAACCCTTACGCCTGACTGGACTACTACTGCCTGCACTTGCGAGGTGATTTTGCACAAAGATTTGCCCGTGGTTGAAATTCGCAGCGTTTGTTGATGCTGAGTCATTAGTGGCTAACCCCTCTTTTGGTTCAGAAGAATGCTTTATATTATTGTGTTTGATTATGGCGTGTTAAAAAAGCCGAGTATGGCTTGAGCAATATCGTGATTGCCGTCAGCGACTATTCCCTGGGGCTGGAAGGGAAGGGTGAGTGGCTCATGTAAAAACTCCCAGGTGCCTGTAAAAAACTCAGCGGGTTGCAAAATGCGGTGGGACACGTAGCTTTGGGTGGCACGCAGCAAAACGGGTGCTTCGGCAAAGTCATCGCGGGTGATAGAAATAATGGGTAGATTTTGGCGACACGCTTCGGAAAAGGTGCTGTAGCCCGGTTTGGAGATCATGCAGTAACAGAGTGGCATGACATCCACGGGGCGATATTCAGGACTGCTGAGTTTGATGAGGTTGGGCAGATTGGGAGCGTTGCGATCGAAGGTAAAAAACTGCCAATCGGCGAACTGTTCTAAGTTTTGATAGGGAATTTGTTCTAATCCTAAGCCGCCAAAGGTCAATAGAACAGTTTGTTCTTTTGGTGCGGTAAGATTTAAGGCTTGTTTTAGCTGATCTGGGCTGTATTGGGGAGTGCCGCCTGTGAAGCCGACATCGGTGATGTGGGGAAAGGCGCTCATAGGTTCGTGGAGGGGCAAGCGAAACAGGCGATCGCATTGGGCAAAACAGGCTTGAATCCACTCTACAATCTCGCCAAACTCCGGTAACTCCTCTTGCCATGCCTGATAAATAAAATCCCAGCCAAAGTTACTCATCATATAGCAAGGAATGTCGGCGGCTTTGGCGATCGCGGCTGCGAGGGGTGGCAAATCTGCCAGAATTAACCCCACCCGATTTTGTTTAATAAAATTGACTTCAGACGCAATGATAGAAACCTGACGCGCTTTCAACTCTTGCAGCTTTTTCACGGTGGCAGCTTGATCCATGGTGATGCTGTCGCTTTGAATCACGCCAATATCATAAGCACGGGGACGCAAGATGAAGTCGCCCGAAATATAGCCTTCTAGCAACCAGCGCGGAGCCGTAGTCACTAAAATCAGCAGCACGTCAGGACACAATCGCTGAATTTCGGCGGCAACCGCAGCAGCACGAGTGGCGTGTCCAAAGCCATGGTTGGTAATGGCGATGTAGAGGATGGGGCGCATGGAGGGCAAATGGCGAGGGGCAAATGGCGAGGGGCAAATGGCAAGGGGAATTTGTGTAGCGGTTCTATTAAGAGTGTTGCCCAGCGATCGCGATCGCTGGGTATCTGTTCATAGTGACATTGAACACTCTAAAACTCTGGTGCTGAAATGATTTGACTGAACGATAGGAGAGTTTGGCAATGAGCAAATCGGTTAAGGAGACAAAATATTTCGCAGTTGGTGAGCGCTATTTTCCAGCGTTTCCACTTGAGCCTCTAAAATTTCGAGGCGTTGAACAATGCGATCTCGTTTCTGTTCTAGGTTTTTTAGCTCATGCTCTAGGAGAGTTTTTTCAGTAACCAGCTTATAAATATCCAAGCAAGCCGCCGATTCTACTGGGGGGCAAGGCATCTTACTGGTTTGAGAAGAGTTGAGATTTTGAGAAAGTGGGGAACGCATAGATGATCCTGATAGAATACGCACCCTAGTTTTCCCACGTTGCATGAAGACTGCACAGCCATAGAGTTCAGATTTAGTTATGACAACAACCCGCTAGAAAATCTCCATTCGCTCAAACTTTATACAAAAGAGTGATCTTGCATTGTGTCTTCTTGCTTCATTAAGCTGCATTACGGTAATTGTTAAACTCTATTTCAAATTGGTCAGACTAGCGCTGTCAGCGCCCTTCGGATGAAAAGTCCGTGATAGTATGCTTTTTAGCTTTTACAACGATTTAGGAGAAAAGCTTTGGCACTACGCGTTGCAGTTGTCGGTGGCGGACCTGCGGGTTCCTCTACTGCGGAAGTTTTAGCAAAAGCTGGGATTGAAACCTATTTAATTGAACGCAAGTTAGACAACGTTAAGCCCTGCGGTGGTGCCATTCCGCTGTGTATGGTCAGCGAGTTTGATTTGCCCCCAGAGATTATCGATCGCCGAGTGCGAAAGATGAAGATGATCTCGCCCTCCAACATTGAAGTGAACATTGGCAGCACGTTGAAGGATGACGAGTACATTGGGATGTGCCGTCGAGAAGTACTAGACGGTTTTTTGCGCGATCGCGCTGAGAAGCTAGGCGCAAAGGTGATTAATGGTACTTTACACAAGCTTGAAATTCCCAGCAACGACACCGATTCCTATGTATTGCATTACGCTGACCACTCCAACGGTACGTTGGAAGGGGAACACAAGAAACTGAAGGTGGATTTGGTGGTGGGTGCAGATGGGGCAAACTCCCGGGTTGCTAAAGCGATTGATGCGGGTGATTACAACTACGCGATCGCCTTTCAAGAACGCATCCGCATTCCCGAAGACAAAATGGCGTATTACGAAGACCTCGCAGAAATGTATGTGGGTGATGATGTCTCCCCCGACTTCTACGCCTGGGTTTTCCCAAAATATGACCACGTTGCCGTAGGAACTGGCACCATGAAGCCCAATCAATCTCGGATTAAAGAACTGCAAAAAGGCATCCGTGAACGGGCAGCAGCCAAATTGCGCGGTGGCAAAATCATCCGAGTGGAAGCCCATCCTATTCCCGAACATCCCAGACCTCGCCGGGTGGTGGGTCGAGTCGCACTGGTAGGCGATGCGGCTGGCACAGTGACTAAATCGTCGGGTGAAGGCATTTACTTTGCGGCGAAATCGGGGCGGATGTGCGCTGAGGCGATCGTCGAGTTTTCGGAGCAAGGCACTCGCACCCCTACTGAGAAAGATCTCAAGGTTTACATTCAGCGATGGGATAAGCAGTATGGCATCACCTACCTGGTACTAGATCTGCTACAGCGCGTTTTCTATCGCACCGATGCGACCCGCGAAGCGTTTGTCGAAATGTGCGCCGATATGGATGTGCAAAAGCTCACCTTTGATAGCTATCTCTACAAAACAGTGGTTCCAGCGAATCCCTTGGTGCAGTTGAAAATTACGGCGAAAACGATTGGTAGCCTCATCCGTGGGAATGCTCTCGCGCCTTAAATTGGTTAGCAAATCTCACGCGATCGCAAGGGTGTACTTTACTGCGCCCTTGCTGCTTTTTAGGGTTGATTAGATCATTACAATGACCACTTCTCAGACTGATATCTGCCCCTTGCATACTTTAGAATTTGTCAGTTATTTGGGCGATTCTCACGAGGGATCTGCATCGCAGAATTGCGGCTTGCTGCCTAACCAGTTTCAGGGCAAAGTTGGAGTTTATGCTATTTTTAATGCCTCTAAAATCCTGCAATATATCGGCTACTCACGAGATATTTACTTAAGCCTAAAGCAACATCTTGTGCGGCAACCGCAGTCTTGCTACTGGCTGAAAGTGCAAACCATCGATCGCCCTAGCCGTACGGTTCTAGAAGGAATTCGGGATGCGTGGATTACCGAGAATAAGTCGGTGCCTGTGGGCAATGGAACTGATGCCGATGCATGGAATCAGCCGATTGATGTGAAGCAAACCATGACGGCTGAGGAACAGGCAAATTTTGATAATGCTATTAATGAAACTGCTCAAGTCAAAGTCCTAAAACAAGTGGCGCGACGAGTGGAAGCAGAGGTGCTGGAAACTTTGAAGAGTCGCGGAGTGCAAGAGGAAATTCGATTTAACCCCAAGCTGAAGGAAGAAGGGCTACTAGATCTCAAGTAATATCTACCTGTAAGCAGTGGTCAGCATGAAAAGATCAAGCTTTAGCCTGAGTAATCAGCAGCAATGCTAGAGAATAAGGTGCTAAAAGAAGTGCTTCTTGCTCTAGGGAATTGAACGATCGCTCGACTTGTTGAATGCCCTCTTCTCGCAGATAAACTAAAGATGCCGATAGGCTGTCAATTTGGGCAGCGGTTGGAACTATCCGAAGCTTGAGGCTAGCAGGCTTAGAGGATTTGTTGATTAATAATAAAGAACGGCGATCGTCTTGCTCTTGCCAAACAGCTAGTGCTTCCACCAACGGATGATTACTGGTTGTCAGCATTACTTTACCCACTAAATATTTGACTCCCCAGGCAAAAACAGTGGCGGCGGGACGTAATTTATTGTCGTTGTCGATCAACCCATAAATCCCATCTTTAAGATGCCAGGATGCTGCCATCTCGATTCCTGCTTCAGCCAAATGCTTCAGAACAGAGGCAAACCAAACGGCTCCAATATGAGTATTTTGACGATTTTCGCCAGAGTCCCAGGTGTAGTTAATGTTGTACTCGCTCAAAAATAGCGGTATTTTTCGTTGCGGAAGTTCCCTGGCTAATACGGCTCGAAGTCGTTGCACCTGTTGCCCATAGCTTGGAGTAGAAACCATAAGTTTGTCAGTCGATTCTTTGGCATCCCCTGAGGCATAGCCATGCCAGGAGATAAAGTCTACGTGGGAGCCACAGGTTCGCAAAAAACTAGAGAGCCTATTGGGTTCATCCCAAGTTAGGACAGGACCCCCTATTTTGATCTGATCGTCTTTCGCTTTCATCGCGATCGCGGCACTATTATAAATTTTCCAAAGTTCATCGAGCTTACCTGCCTTTTCGTAAGCCACATCTTTCTCGTTCAACGGTTCCCAATACCGAATGTTGCGCTGTTGACGTTGATTGAGGATTTCTACTAGCTCTGCACAAAAGGACGCATAGCGATCATAGTCGCGAGGGGCAAGCAATCCATCCGGGTTTTGAGCCATCCAATTGGGCCAACCCGGAATATTTTGAATCAGGATAGGACGTTGAGGATAGGAGGCATCATACCCTGCTTTAATTTTTGCTTCATCCCAGGTTTGTGTGCGTGAATTTGTCCAGCGATCGCATAACCCCGCATGATGAATCCGAATTAAACGAATATCCAAGTCAGCCAAATGCTTCTGATATGCCAAATCTGCCGCTGCTTTTGGGTCAGTAATTTCATAATCATTCGAGCCAAATAAAAGGGGCGTAGAATGGGCGACTACCGTTGCCCAATCCACATGCAGATCCACCGCCATCATTGAAGATGGATTTGAACGGGCAGAATGAGAGAGATAAGCCGCGACTCCGGCTGTCGTTGCGACTGTGCCACCCGAAGTGATCAGTTTCAGTACATCTCTACGGCGCATCGTTCTATGTTTTGACTAAAGTTTCGCTTGAAAGATGGGTATTTGAAAGATGGGTATAGGGTACAGATTTAGTGTTGACCGCATTGATGACTAACCCGATGAGTTTGGCACTATGTTGGGCTAGTTCACCCAGGCTATCATTTACCGGATTACGAAGACTTTCCCCAGGGCGAATCACTAGCAGAACGTTAGAAACAATCGTTGCCATCATCGCTGTTTCAGTGGACTGACTTACTGGAGCGCTGTCAACCAAAATGTAATCGTAGTCGTTCGTAGACTGTATGTCTGCCAGCGATCGCTCAAACTTTCCTCTTGTTGCGATATCCATAAATCTGCCACTTTGAGGCAGCGTTGGCATCAAGTCGAGGTTGGGTTGAATTTTTATAAACTTATTGTCAATTGACGAAGTATGACCCTGCCCAAATTGGGAACTAAGACCTGCTCGTTGAAAATCTCCATCGACGATTAGCACCCGAAAGCCTAAATCCGCTAAGGCGATCGCTAAGCCCAAGGTCACTGTCGTTTTCCCTTCTCCCATCATGGCGCTGGTCACTAACAAAGAACGGTTTTTTAAAGGCTGCAAGCTAACAGTAGAAGCAAGCCGCTGGAACTCCGCTGGATGTTCAGTATTTAGCTTAAGCCCTAGATTTGCAGACTTGAGTCGAGGAATGCTGACCACAAAAGGAAATTCAATAGCGTGCAAATCTTTAGGACTCAAGAGAGGATTACGGGCTTCCAGCAAAAGCACCAATGCCGCACTGCCTAAGAGCGCTGCCAGTAGAGCATTGATTGCAATGAGTGAAGTTTTTGGGCTAGAAGGCTTAGCATCTACTGTTGGCGGGTCAAGTACCTGCACATTAGGATACGCACTAAATGCGTCAATGCTAGACTGCTGTGCTTGGGCGGATAACCCCTTATAGAGACCTTCCGCCACCTCAGCCTGACGCTGCAACTCAAACAGGCGGGCTTGGTTTTGGGGTAAAGACCTTAAAACTGAATTAAGTTGTTGAATTTTTTGGGTTAGCTGGTTTGCCTGTTCCTGCTGTGCAACAGCCTCACCCTCCGCTAAAACGAGTTGCTGAATGAGTGTGGCTCGTCCCGCTGTACTAGCCGTAAGATTAGCATCGCCCTGTGTATTCCCCGATGCTTGGGCAATATATCCTTGAAGTTGTTGCTGTAGGGCATCCCGCTCTTCCCGCAGTCGTTGAAATCTTGGCATTGCCTCAGTATAAGTCGATTGCAGCTTTGCCAAGGAGACTTCTATTTCAGTTAATCGCCGTCGCACCGTCAAATAGTCTTGGTTTTCACCCAAATCTATTGACTGGATCGCTCGTTTGGAGTTCATACCGAGACGAGACGACAGAAATTTCGCGCGATCGCTACTGGCTTGAGCCTGCGCTTGAGCCTGCGCTTGCACCGTCGTAATAGCATTTAAAGTTTGGACGACCCCCTTAATTTGCTCATCGCTAGAAACTAAACCGGTCGTTTCCTTAAACTCCGCCAAGGCTTTTTGAGCATCCGCTAGTCTTATTTGAGCATCTTCCCGTTGCTTGCGGCTGAATTGCGATCGCTCTTCATTATTCACGCGGCGCAACTCATTTAATCGGTTTTGATAGGCTTTGATCAGTGATGCAGCCCGTTGTTTCGCCACCTCCGGGCTTGCACCCGTCACCGTCAAACGCATGATAGTCGTTTGTTCTTGCGGCGCTACTTTGAAGAACTTTGCGTAATCACGGGGTTTGTCCCCCGGTTTGTTTTGAGGGTCAGAGAGCCATGTTGCATCAAGCAAAGCCTCGCTCGTCAAAATGGACTGCTGCACCTTGAGGGGATTTAGTTGAGGTGAAAAATTGAGATCACTATTTTTAAGGGAACCCAACGTTCCAAGGTTTGCCTCTAAGTTGCTAGAGGAGGCTGGCAAGATCAATTGGGCACTGGAAGTCCATTCGCGAACGGATGTAGTCGCTACAAAAACCGCGATCGCAGCCACAACCGAATTTAGAACTACCAAAGGTAGCCAATGCCTTGCAACGATCGCACCCACTTTATTCATGAGACAATTACTACGTGATAGTTACAGCTAAACGCACTATGCCAGAAGCCTATCTGTTTTAAGAAAAGCATAGCTGAACCAAAAACTTTAACTCAGATATGTTTTAGATGCATATATTTAGATATGTTAGATGCGCACCTTGTCTTATGACTTCAGTAAGTTACACTTCAGCCATGTAATCTATCGACCATGGTAACGCATCACATATATTACCCTTAAACTTATGGTAGAGCGAGATAGGTTGTACTGTGTTTAGTCGCCAGAGCTTCTTTAAAGAAAAAACATAAAAAGTGTTTTTCCACACTGAATTTAGTAGTTTTTTCTACCCTTTTGGTGAATAGTTTGTCTAGCTCGCTAAAATCTTCCCAATACTCACCTACGAAATGCTTATAGAAATACTAAGCAGTGAGCCTACTAAAAAATAAGCTTTTAAGCAGATGCCTTAGAGCGATTATTAAGTCAATAAAGTGATGAACGTATTCAATTTCTTTGCGGGTTCTCCTAACTCTGATGCAGGAGCATCAAAGCTCGGTGCTTTATCCCGTACGGAAAAAGTCCTTTACTGGACAATTGTTTTAATGCCTGTTTGGTGGTTATTGGGCATACAGACTCTGTTTTATCCATTTGTTCTCATTGCTCTGCTCGTAACAAGCTTTAAATTCGATAAATTGATTCAGACTCCATTTCCTATGGCTATTTGGGCATGGTTTGCCATGTCTATGGTGATGCTCTGGACTGCGCTGCTAGGCATCAATGAAATGGGATTCAAGATCCTCACCCTTGCGGCAGCGATAGTGACCTTTTCTAAAAGTTACTTTTTAATTTTTGCGTGTTTGGCTATCCCCTTTTGGAGTGAAGTTAGAATCACAGTTATCACACGAGCGGTTGCTTGGCTATCTACTGGTTACTTGGGGACACTGGCAATTGAGATGATTTTACTGCCGGTGACGATTAATATGGAGCCAATATTGCCACCATTAGCACGCCTGATTCCAGCAGACAAAGGCAGTCTGACCATACAACTTGCCACAATGTCCTCTTTTTTCGGGGTTCCTTTGCCCAGGTCAATTCTCTACGTACCTGATCCACCAATTTTAGGTATTAGCGCTGTTATCTGCTTTATTATTTGTCTAGGTGAGCCAAATCGTCGTTTACGCCGTTGGTCTTTGGCAGGTTCTCTTGCCGCCTTAATTATTAGCTTTAGTCGTTCTTCTTGGCTTGCTTTACCTCTAGCATTATTAATTTCACTCAGCTTCAACAGTTCATTAACACGCCAACTTTCCCTATGGATCGCTTCCATGGTGTCATTACTGTCTAGTGTTTTAGGGCTGACGCTCGCCGATCTTGTGGAGAAACCTATGGAGGTTTTTGATAGCGCTCGTTCTGAATCTTCAGGAGAGCGATCGCTTGTTGTACGTAAAACGCTAGAAGCTTGGCTAGAGGCACCTTGGCTGGGATGGGGAGTCATTCGAGGTCAAGCCCACTTATATGAAGATGTTTATATCGGACTTGCGTCTTTTTCAACTTACTCTGCTGTCCTCTACCTTCACGGAGTGGTAGGGTTTAGCGTGTTTGTTGTGTCGCTAATCCTCACTCTCTGGTTTTTCTTTACCCCTGCTGTAAAGGGCAACCTATTATGCCGGAGAGCTTTTGGCTGTTTGATTGCTCTTTATTTAGGGCTGAATGCAACACCCCTCAGTTGGATGGCAGTCTATTTCTGGTACTTCTTTGTTTGGCTGGGCGTAATCATAAAAGAAGTCCACCAACAAAGCCCAATATCAAGCTGGGATGAGCTATCAAAGCATGGCTCTGCTGAGTGAATGGCTAGGGAATCCCAACACATCCAGATACTTTTGAACGCAGGTTTCTGGAGTAAATTGATCAAGCCAGGTTGGATCGACTTGCTTGTGATCGCCCGCCAAAACAGCCAAAATTGCTGTTGCCATTGCCTGACTATCACCTACTGGCGTGAGTGCGCCATATTTCCCATTTGCCAAAATTTCTGCGGGTCCACTTTTACAGTTCGTGGATACAACAGGGGTTCCGACTGCCATGGCTTCTACCAAAACATTTCCTAACCCTTCCCAAGCAGAAGACATCACAAACACTGCGGCTTTCGCCATATAAGCATAGGGATTTTGCACAAAACCAGGTAGCGCCACGTCATTTTCTAAACCAAGTTCACAAATTAGAGCCTTGAGTTTTGGCTCTTCTGGTCCAGTCCCTAAAATGACCAAACGGGCAGATTTTACTTGCCGTACCTGCTTGAAAGCATGAATTAGAGTTACGAAGTCCTTTTGAGCATGTAATCTGCCTACTCCCAAGATGACTGGCAGATTCCCTGATTGAAACCAGGGGTGATCAACGGGTTGCTTACCATCTGTCAATATTTTGGGGAAGACTAGTGGATTGTAAACAACCTGAATTTTCCTCGCGGGAATCCGGGTAACAGTCGCAAGGTCATTGGCGACCCCTTGCGAAACGGCTACCACCCCATCCGCCCATGGATAAAACAGTCTTGCCGCTAGTGGCGTTAATCGGACTGAAAGTTGTGAACTTTGCTGAGCCTCTAGAGAGAGAGTATTGTGTTCAGAGACAATGATTCGGGTGGGTACGCCAGCAATGCGCTTTGCTACAAGTGCGATTTCACACGGATAATGAAGAGCTGCCAATAAAGCAGTTGGACGCGCTTGTCGCAAATACTGTACTAGTTTGGGGAGACTGGCTGGCAACCACTGAGCTTTAAGATCAACAACATTCACTTCAGGGAATATCTGCTCTAGATAAGAACCTTCGGCTCTAGGTAACACAATATCTACCTTAAAACCCCGCTCAACAAAGCCGTGAGCTAGATTGAGGATCACTCGTTCGGCTCCACCCCCGTAGAGGCTCCGGATGAAAATTGCAATTTTAGGTGAAGACATAAGTAGTGAAAGCGCATAACAATTAACCTTAAATGCCTGCATTGGGAAAGTTCTGAAGTAAAAACAACAAAATTGGTGGCTAGCAAAAACCTAATGCATCCAGATATTTTTGAACACAGACTTCTGGAGTAAACTGATCAAGCCAAGCGGGATCAACTGGTTTGCGATCGCCAGCCAACACCTCCAAAATTGCCTTTGCCATCGCCTCACTATCCCCTACAGGTGTAAGTGCGCCATACTTCCCATTGGCTAAGATTTCATCAGGTCCACTTTTACAATTAGTCGAGACAATAGGAGTACCAACCGCCATCGTTTCAACTAACACGGTTGGCAACCCTTCCCAGGCAGAAGACAAAACAAATACGGCAGATTTAGTGACATAAGCGTAGAGATTTTTTACAAATCCTGGGAGAGCAACCTTATCCGTCAAACCCAATTCATTAATCAAAGCAGTCAACTGATCTTGATCGGGTCCTTCCCCAAAAATCATCAGCCGCGCAGGTCGAACTTTTTGAACTTGAGCAAACGCACGAATTAAGGTTGCGAAATCTTTTTGCGGATGCAATCTGCCAGCGGCAATAATTACAGGGGGCTGATCCGGTTCAAACCAGGGATGATCGATTGGCTCACTTGCCGCATCAAATAACTCAGGAACAAGAATAGGATTATGAATGACTTGAATGCGCTCCATTGGGATGTGTGTAACTTGAGAAAGGTCAGCAGCAACTCCTTTTGAAGTAGCAATAATCCCGTCAGCCCACGGGTAAAAAAACTTTGCAGCCAATGGAGTCGCCCGGACTGAGAGTTGTGATGTTTCCTTAGCTTCAACAGAAAGAGTATTTTGCTCAGAAACGATAATCCGGGTGGATACACCCGCAAGGCGCTTTGCCAAAATCGCAATTTCACAAGGATAGTGCAAGGTTGCCAACAAAGCCGTTGGACGTGCTTGTCTTAAATACTGCACTAGCTTGGGAAGACTGGCTGCCACCCAAGGGGTTTTAAGATCAACTACAGTGGCTTCGGGCGGCACCTGATCCAAGTAGGGACCTTCGGCTCTAGGAAGGACTATATCAACTTTGTAACCTCGCTGAACAAAACCACGAGCAAGATTGATAGTGATGCGTTCTGCTCCGCCGCCATAGAGACTACGGATGAAAAGTGCAATGTCAGGTGAAGTTACAGACATTTATAAAGCCTCGGTTAATGGGTGAATATTACCTTTCTATAAAGGAGTGAGATTGATTAGCTAGACAATCCACAAAAGTTCATGTAGTTGTTGTGTTTAGAAAAGCCTTATAAATATCTACGCACTAATTTTAGGAGTCAATTAAGAGCTATTTCCAGCGCGCTTGCTTATGATCCAGTCTTTAGCTTGGGTTGCTAAAACTCGATATTTACAAAATTGGCTTGGAGAAATTACGTAAACACCAACGAAATAAATCAAGGTAAACAGAATCGGTCTAAAAACAAAGGGTAGATAGAATGAAAGTGCTAGGGCTGGAATGGTGATAAAGGTAGGTGTGAAACAAGGAATTAAGAACTTTTTCAGTGACCAACCTAACACTTTGCAGCCCATCCACCACCAATAAAGTGTCCAGCCAATTCCTAAAATTAAGGCGACCGCAATACTAACTCCAAGAATACCGCCAGTATGGGCACCTACTACGAAGCCAATCACAGCGATCGGGGCAATGTGAAGATTAACCTTTGCATTCACCTTCGGCAGCCCTTTGGCAGAAAGCATATTATTCAACGGAGTATTAATCACGCGGAAGTAAGCAAAAACAAGCAGCCAGGGTATTATTGTGGCTATTGGTATCCACTTTGAACCGAATATTAAAGCAATTGAATTTTCATTAATAATTAAAAAAAATAGAGCATACAAAGGCGCGGTTAAGAAAGCAATTTGCTCAACAACTTTATAAAGGACATCTTCTTGCTGTTTGTCATCAGATAGCTGAGCAAAAATGGGCATTCCTAACTGACTAATGACTGAGTTGAAAACTGTCGATAATGCCATAGTCAACTGGTACGCTAGGCTGTAATAACCTAACATTGCACTACCTAAAAACTTGCCAACAGCAAAGTTATCAAGGTTAGCATTGGCATAAAAGCCAAGGTTAGACTTCACAGTAGCTAGACAATATGAAACAACTTCATCCCTTACTTCGGGCAAAAGCTTAATGCGATAGCGCCGACCTGAATAATGCTTGGCTAAAATACAACCCGTTATCCAGCCAGTTGTATCCCCAATGGCGAAAGACCAATAACTCAAACCCAATACAGCGGAAATTATTGTAGATAAAAGCCGAGCAACACCACTGATCAGACTGATATTAGCAAGTTCTCGATATTGCATCTGACGGGTCATCACGCCTGTATAGACGTAATAAAGTGAAGACAGCACAATGTTCAGAGAGAATGCAATTAAAAGCTGAGTTACACTTGGCTCATTGAAAAAGTTTCCTACCAACGGCGAAACCGCTACCATTATGAACGCAAATATTAGTCCAATGCTTAAACTGACCGTGTAAGCAGCGTTCAAAAAGTGAGGATCTTCAACCCCTTTGTAAATAATAAAAGCTCCGGCTGTATCTTGTGTAAAAAGGGTAAAGAAAGACCAAAAAACATAGACGATGCCGATAACGCCAAATTCCTTTGGGGATAGTAATCGCGCTAATACTAAGCTGCTAATGAGTGAAAAAAAACGTGTAGCAAAGGTGCCAAAGGTTATCCAAAAACCACCCTTAAGAAGCGATTTTGGCTTCATTTTTTGATCCTTCTATTTAGCGAATTCATCAACATAATGCCTGTTTAAATTCATTTTTAGAACTTTATCAGGACAACTTTATGTCTGCTTTTTAGAATTCAGAGTTTGCTTGATTATAGGCTTAATCAACGGTGCAAACTTTACGGAGAGTAGGGTCAAGAGCGATCGCGGATCACGCACAAAAATTGAACGATCTGCCGCCCAAGCCTGTTGAATGAATTGCCTCGCTTGTTCAGTATCGCCTGCGGTTAAAGCTAAGCGAGCCAGATAGCGATACATATAGGCATAAGCGGTTGGCAGCATCGGCTCAACTATCTCTGGAGAACGTTTATAGGCAGCTTGAATCACTCGTTCAGAACACTGCTGCATTTGCGCCACGTTAAACGAGAGTCCAGAAGGACGCACCCGGTAATAACATAGAGCTTTTGACTCTCTGTGAAACTGCCAATTTTGGGTTGCGGCAATCCTTAACCAGAAATCTATATCCTCTGAGCTACGCAACGTTTCATCGAAATAACCCATTTCATCAAATAAGCAACGGCGAAGAACGGCATTAGAGCCATGACCAATGAAGTTTTTACATAGTAAAGCCAAGAGTGGATCAGCGTAAATCGGTTTTCCGCTGAGGTATATTAATACAAGGTGCCCATCATCACGCATAATTTGCGAGGCACTATAGACCACTCCAACGTGCGGCGATTGATCTAATTTAGCGACATGATTCGCTAACTTGTCTGGCGCATAAGCATCATCGCTGTCTAGAAGGGCAATATAATCTGCACGGGAATGTTGGATACCATAATTACGAGCCGATGAAAGCCCGCCGTTCTGCTTTTGCAGAAGTTGAAAGCGATAATCATTTTGACAAAATGGTTTAACCAATTCAGCCGTATCGTCTGTGGAACCATCGTCAACAATCAGCACTTCAAAATCCTGAAAGGACTGCATCTTTAAAGAGTTAAGTGCAGCCTCAATATAGGAACGCACATTATAAGCAGGAACAATAACACTAACCTTTGGAATAGTAGACATAATAAACTCTGAGTTTTACATTTCAAGGGTAGTGGCACTGTTCTATCTAACTAATTCAGTGAATTTTCTAGACAGCTATTTAGAGGAGTCTACGGCAGTTCACATTAGCGAATTTTCTAAAGCAACATTCAAAATCTTATTATCTAAATAATCTAAAACTTCTTTATCTACTGTAATATCAAATTTCCTTGCAAAGTGACTATCACTTTGAGTGATGGATGAATAGTCATGAATGGTAAGAGTATGAGGACGACCATCACGAGTTTGAGAAAAATCGAAATATCGCTTGGGGTCATTCTGAAGATTGAGCGATCGATTATTGGCTAGGATAGTTTGTATAAATGACTCGTCTGATACACAAACTCCTTTGTAGTATTCCACGACCTCTGGGTTTTCAAGATAGAAATCATACAAATAATTCACACATTTTTTGGATAAAGTGCAGAAAAAAGAACCGCCATAGCAATTGAAATCTTCCGTAAACGGCGGGTTGATTCGAGTCCCCAACATGCTGTATGAAAGATTGATTCTGAAAAAAGGCTGGATATAATTGACTACTTTAATTGGATTAAGAAATTTAACTAGCCGTTCAGACAAGGGGCTAGAAAATTTCTGATATCTGTAGAAATAGCGACTGTTTCCTTCTCTTCTACTCCAATGGCTCTCCTCAGAAAAAACTCTGAAAAATTCTAGAAAACCATCACAACTGGTTTTTGCGAGAAATTCTTCAACCTTATGAAGTGGCTGAACCGGATAATCTTGCCCTGAAAGATTGATTAGCCAATCAAAATTAAAATCGTTTGTTCTTAGCCATTCCACTGCATCCAAGTAACCTTGGACTATATCAAACGTTCCTCGACCGCCTTTACCAGAAATCACATGCACCTTTGGCAGTTGATTTAATGCTTCTGCATTCAAGTTGCAAGCTGTAAAATCATGACTAACAACGATATAAGCATCCGGGCTTAAACGGTTCATCGTGTGAACTAGCCTATAGATTTGTTCTTGACATCTATGCGTTTGAATGAGGTAGCAAATTTTCATAGATAGTTCCTGGCAGAATTGAGTTGTTGCAGGTGAGGTCAAGGCTTTAATATCGCAGTCCTAATGATTAAATAGGACTGCGACATAGCTTATTTAAGAAGGTTTGTCTCATTAAGATTGACTAACGACAGATTTTCTATCATTCAAGCTAGAGCTATCAACTCTAGAACTACTAGATGCTGGTGAATTCCGTATGTTTGCGGAGAAAGTTGTAAATCTATATAAAAGGACTTGAAGTACAAAGGCTGGGTTTCCTAAAAGGTAACGAACTGCAAGTCTTTTTGGCTCTTTATATAGACGGTATAACCATTCAAGTCCCATATTTGAAAGAACTGTGGGGCAGTCTAATACGGCTCCTGCTAACCGATCAATGACTGCACCGCCCGGCATAATCACGTTGACATCAAGGCGATCGCGATGCTGCTGAATCCAGTGTTCTTGAATTGGCATTCCCATACCCACAATGAGAATGTTAGGTTTCATGCTATTAATTTGTTGGACAATTGCCTCATTTTGAGCAGCGTCTTCCTTCTGGAAGTAGCCGTGATGTCCAGCAACCTTAATATTTGGATATTGCTGTCGCATTTGGACAAGTGCTGCCTGCAAATATTTAGGCTTCGACCCCAAAAGAAAGATGGAGAGGTTGTTATGATCGCAATATTCGAGCAGTTTTGGCATCAGAATCGTGTACGATGCTCGGTACTCAATCGGCAACTCTTCTCCCATGAAACGGGCTGCTTTCAAAATACCCATACCGTCGCAGTGGACAATATCAGAATCTTGCAAAAAACTGTAAAACCATGGAAGCTGCACCGACAAATTGAAGCTGTGTACGTTGTAATTTGCAACGATAATTTTTTTTCTTTCGAGACACGCTGAAGCGATCGCGGCAACAATTGTTTCAGCAGTCATAAATGTAATTCGCCGACCCAAAAGATTGACATCAACTCTGGGTGAAACTTTTAAGCTTTGAACGTTTAAGTGTGCTGACTTCATAGGTTTGGCATCATAAATGTATAAAATCGGGCATTGTCGAGCAATAAATTTACATTGGTTCAGGAACATCATTATCTGAAATCAAGTCAAGCAAGGAACACGAAAGTTCAACATAAAGCTTTATGCTCAGTTCATTAAAATTGAGGATGTAGCCGAAAATACAAAGAATTTTGAAAAGTTATTGACCTTATCTGCATATCTTAGTTAAGCCGGGTAATAGACCTTTCAATTACCTTTCATCTTCAAATTTCTCACCTATTCCCTAAAACTACTAGGGTATTCATAGAAAATTCACTGTGCGCTAGCGTTCACACAGTTTGGCTTTTCCCGCTCATGGGAGCCGATGCAGTATGCCATAGTATTTCTACGCAATTTGAGAGGTTCTAAGAACTGTGAGGTTTATGTAAAGACAGTTCTTAGAAATCTTTAAAGCGATGCCCAATCCATGAGTTCCAAAGTTGCCTCTGTGTAGCCCACCTATTGTGATTGCCACCAATGCTCGAAGCTAGGATTCAACCATAAAACAAGGAAGCTAGAAAGTGCAATCTAGCTTCCCTAATGTTTAGCAATTGAAGGCTGCTCCAAATTTTCTTAGAATGCTGGCTTATGGCGAATGAGATTCAAAAATTCCTCGCGAGTTTTTTGCTGTTCTTGAAACACACCGACCATGGCGCTAGTTACTGTCCAAGAGCCAGGTTTTTGTACCCCTCGCATCACCATACACATGTGAGTTGCTTCCATTACCACCGCCACCCCTTGGGGCTCCAAAATCAACTGAACAGCTTCAGCAATTTGACGAGTTAAACGCTCCTGCACCTGCAAGCGACGAGAATACATTTCTACAATCCGTGCCAGTTTGCTCAAACCTACCACTTTTTGATTAGGAATGTAAGCAACATGAACTTTGCCCATAAATGGCAGCATGTGATGTTCACACAGGCTAAAAGCATCAATATCTCGCACTAAAACCATCTCGTTATGACCTTCGTTGAAAATAGCGCCATTGACGAGTTCTTCTAGTGATTGATGATAGCCGCTGGTTAAAAACCGCATTGCCTCAGCGACGCGCTTTGGTGTTTTAAGCAAACCTTCTCGTTCTGGATCTTCACCCACTCCAAGCAGCATAGTTCTCACAGCTTGCCGCATCTCATCATGTTGCTCGTCTGAGGGAGTATGCAGTTTTGGCTCTTGGGCACCATCTAAAGTATTGCGGTCAGGACGGAGTTCTAGATTTTTAGGAATCTCAACAGCCAGGCTGTTAGAGTCACCGATGGAACCGTTAGAAGCAGTATTCATAATAAAGTCAGAATTTAATGACATGAAAGTGGATCAATCAACAGGGAAAACGGGTACTAGTGAAGGTTAGCCAGTTGGAAAATTAGAACGTCCCAGCGTTAGACATTAGGATTAGCTCTTCTACAACTGCTTGTTCCGGTAAGAGCGCCGTGTAGAGAATCGACTGGGCAACAATTTCGGGGGTCAACATGTGCGATCGCTCAAAATCTGCTTGAACCGTGTCGGTATCCCAAATAGGCGTATTGACAGAACCCGGAGAAATTGTAACGACTCGAATGCCATTGGCTCGTTCTTCGATCGCAAGGGTTTTGGAAAGTGCTACCAAGCCAAATTTGCTGACACAATAAGCGCCCCAATTTGCAAACGCTTGATGACCTGCAACAGACGCAATATTAATAATGGTTCCGGTTTGGCGTTGGCGCATTCCAGGTAGCACTGCTTGAATGCACTGAAACACACTAGTCAGGTTCAGATCTAAAACCGTTTGCCAATCTGAAAGAGGCGTATCTTGGAGGGTGCCTGTATAACCCATGCCAGCATTGTTAACTAGGATATCGATCGCGCCAAAATCTTGGGCGATCGCAGTAATCTGTTCACTCACCTCAGCCACATTTGCCAAATCAACCGAATAGGCTTTTGCAGTGACACCATAGTCCATAGCTGCCTTGGCAACTTCTGCCAATTTGGATTGACTACGACTCACAAGAGCAACATGAATACCGTTTTCAGCAAATGCATGAGCCGTTGCTTTACCAATTCCACTACTTGCCCCAGTAATCAGAGCGCGCCGTTCTTGAGCCATAATGAAACACTCAATGTTCTACGTCATATAAAGATCGTTCAGCAGACTCCTCAAACATTTCTAGCTTGAGGTAAAGTTGTTAGCGCCATGAATCCCTAATTAAAGAGAGACAAGATCTATGGACTAACACGCTGCTCTGACTTTGACAGGTGTATCTGCTGATCGAGGAATAGCCTTGAACTAGACTCAGAGGTGAGCTAAACATAATTTGGCTAGCTCATTACTGCTATCTCATAAGCATCCCTGGTTGACAGGCTGATAAATCCTCTTTGCTCTTTTGGGTTAAAGAGTAATCCAGAGAAAATAAGAGATTGTAAACAAATGTAACTTATTTAGTATATCACTCAAGCCGATCGGCTGTGTGGACATAATTTTATTTTTAAGCAGATATAGCAGTACAAGGAAAGGTCAGGACAACAACCGCCCGTTATTCCTTATTTCCCAAGGATCTTTGTGTTCTAACCTATTCATCCGTTGCTATAGCTCTGTAAATACGCCGATCGCCCGAAATTTTTGATAACGCAGATCGTGGCGCTGTTGAATGGTCAATCGACTAAGTTCGTCTAAATGCTTGATTAAGCAGGTCTTTAAAGTCTCCGCTGCGCTGAGTGGATCGGCATGGGCACCGCCAATTGGCTCTGGCAAGATCTCGTCGATAATGCCCAGAGACTTTAGATCCGTAGAGGTGATTTTGAGCGCATTTGCGGCTTGAGGAGCTTTTGCTGCATCTCGCCAAAGAATAGCGGCGCACGCTTCAGGCGGAGCCACACTATAGACGGAATGTTCAAACATGAGCAGGCGATCGCCCACTCCAATTCCTAACGCGCCGCCAGAACCACCTTCGCCAATAACTGTGCAAATAATCGGCACTTCAAACTTAAACATTTCTCGCAGATTGAAAGCGATCGCTTCACCTTGACCAAAGGCTTCTGCATCCAATCCAGGCCACGCGGCGGGCGTATCAATAAACGTTAAAATCGGCATTCCAAAGCGATCGGCATGTTCCATTAACCGCAAGGCTTTCCGGTAACCGCCAGGAGATGCCATCCCAAAATTTCGAGTGATATTGTCTTTCGTATCGTGTCCTTTTTGTTGCCCTAACATGACAACTGGACGACCTGCAAACCGAGCAACCCCTGCCACCATCGCTGGATCATCAAATCCGCCGCGATCGCCATGAAGCTCCATCCACTCATCACTAATTGCCTGAATATAGTCCAACGTACCCGGACGACGCGGATGACGAGCAACTTGCAACCGCTGTAACGGAGACAAATTACTAAAAATCTCTTGACGAAGTTGCACAGCCCTTGACTCTAAATGACGGATCTCACCAGATACATCAACGTCATTCTCATCCGCAAGTTCCCGGATTTGGACAATCCTAGACTCCAACTCTGCTAAGGGTTTTTCAAAATCTAAAAGAATTAGCTTACGTTCAGTCGTTACCATAGCCACCAAAGACAATAGAACCTATTAAAAACTTGACTTTAGATATAGAAAGTTCCGATCAAAAAAGGATTAGAGATTAAAAGGAACAGAATTTGCTCACACTCTCTATTCCTCCATCATCTCATTAACCTTGACGGATTCTTCAAGCCCTGTCCTTACGAATCTAATAAAGGTCTGAAGCCATGCTTCACTGAGGCATGACCAATTTGATCCATTTTTTCTACCGTAATGCGATTGCGCCCCCAAGAAAAATTGGTATACCACTTTTCAAATTCCAACAGCATCGATTCTGCAAAGCACGCAAAGAGTTGACGACCGGGTACATCCATATTGACAATTTTCATGATTTTCCAGTCAATATCCAGAGAATGCTCCACAATTCCCCCGTTCAAGATATGAACTCCAGGTCGTTGCACTCTAGTTGCCAGGTTTTTAGGATAGCCACCATCAATCAATAAACAAGGCTGCTTTAAAGTATTAGGGTCAATTTCAACCCCTTTAGGCATACTGGCAACCCAAACAATAATGTCCGCCTTAGGCAAAGCCTCGTTCAAATCCATAATTTTGCCGCGTCCCAATTCAGCTTGAAGGTCATGCAAGCGTTCTTGATTGCGAGCGATTAACAGAATCTCGGCAACATCCGTGCGTGCGTTCAGCCATCGACATACTGCACTACCGATATCTCCAGTTGCTCCACAAACAGCAACCGTTGCTTTAGAAAGCTCAATGCCTAGCGTGGGAGCCAATTGTTCAAGTTGGCGACAGATAATGTATGCGGTGTGAGTATTTCCGGTGGTAAAGCGTTCAAACTCCAGCTTGACGTTTCGCACCTGTTGAATTTGTTGTAGATTAAAGTTTTCAAAAATGATAGAAGAGAACCCACCTAGGGCTGTAATATCAATGCCATGCTTTTGAGCATGAGCCATCGCGTTAATAATTTTGCGGGTAGCTGCTTTAATCCGACGATTTGCTAGCATTTCTGGCAGAAAGCAAGATTCTACATATTTACCGTAGATCGTTTGTCCTGTAATGCTTGTGACAGTAATATCATCCACAATTTGAGGGGGAGCGCTACACCAAAAATCGAGTCCTTGATTAGCATATTCTGGGTAGCCCAGTTCATTCGCCACGGACTGAGCATGTTCCAGGCTGGTAAGGTGACCGATAAGACCAAACATTCGCTAGTTTTTCTTGAGGTGAATTGTGATTAAAACAAACCGTTAAATTTTAGTGTTATAAAAACTTATAAAAACGGCAGCATGAGTCAAGGTATATCAGATTACATGTGAATTTGGCTATCAGTAATGAGAGTCGCCTAGTTTTAGGTCGTTAACTTTTTTAATAAATTCCATAGATAAGCAAGATGTGACTTTCTTGAACTATCTATTAAGACTGTCCAGACTCTACCTTCTTCTAGTGGCTTCTAATGGAAATCGGAGATGAGCGATCGCCCATCTCCAAGGCAACTTCAACTAAATTGCTGCCAGCCCCATCGCCGATAGCCGCATCACATCTCGGTTTGTAAAACCAATATTGCTCAGCGCCTCACCATACTGAATCATAAAGTCTTCGACTAATGCTTCTTTTTCCATTCCAAGAACGCGAGCATCATCTTCAACTTGATTAAGCATTTGCCAAACAATCGGAAGGTTTTGTCGATTGGCAGTTTCTAATTCGGTTTTTGAGTCCTCAAAGTGAGCTTTTAGCCATTCCTCGCCAAAGTTTAGATGGCTATATTCATCCTTAACAACGTTTTCAGTAATCTTCCGAGCAAAATCATCGGCTACTGGGATGTAGATGTTGTAGGCTGCGATCGCAAAACACTCAATAATTAGTGATTGAATTAGTAAGCAGGTGACGATGTTACCCCGACTTGCGGCATCTTGAAAATTGCAATGCAGTTGGGAGAAAAACTGTCCCGCAAACTCCATATCTGGAGTCACACTTAAGTTGCGTCCACAGGCTTCAAAGCCCTTCTTATGGCGACTTTCCATCTTTGCTAGGCTATGTAACTGATCCTTACTATCAGGAAGGAAGTCGGCTAGCTTTGTGTAGTTCTCATGGGCTTCCTGCTCACCCTCAATTACAATGGCGTTAATTCGACTATAAGCGTCTTGGTAAGACTCACTCCGAAAGTCGATTGCGGCACTAGCCTCAAGCTGCGGCATAAATTACTTTCTCCTCAGAATGCAGCCGATAGTTAATCGGCGTTGGAATAGTAGGCGGAAAATTCAAGCTGGAAAAATAACCGAGCATGGCGCGTAACAGATACGTTTGTCCGTTTGCTTGTATCACTCTAGCGTTTTCCTGATGGGAAACCGTGAATTCCAATGAGAATATCATTGGATAACCTAAGTTAAACAATCAAGCCTTGCTTAGTGCGTTTCACCTGAATAGAAAAGCATGAAAAAAGAAAAAATAGGTTTCTATTGATGCGATCGCTCAAATCAAATCTTACCGGACTCTTCTCATTCCCTATACATTTAACTTCATAATGACTTCAAAAAAATCACACTATTGACAGCAATTTACACACTTTCAATAGTTTTTTGAACTGATTTGTCTCATATTGGCTGCCAAAAGTATTGGCTGCCAAAAGAGAACCCGCAGATGAATGAGTCTGCTGTAAGATCGAAAACTGGGCAAGATCCAAATCTGCGCGAACTGCAAATCATTAACCTGTGTACCCTTAATGCCTACTCTTCCTCGTCGTTACCATATCACTACCTTCGGCTGTCAGATGAATAAAGCTGACTCTGAGCGAATGGCTGGCATTCTAGAAAATATGGGCTTTGCATGGACAGAAGAACCCAACGACGCTGATTTGATTTTGTACAACACCTGCACCATTCGAGATAATGCAGAGCAAAAAGTCTATTCCTATCTGGGGCGACAGGCAAAACGCAAACAAGAAGACCCTCACCTAACCCTCATTGTGGCAGGGTGTGTTGCCCAGCAAGAAGGAGAGAAACTATTGCGGCGCGTCCCTGAACTGGATCTAGTCATGGGACCTCAACATGCCAATCGCTTGCAAGATTTATTAGAACAGGTTTTAGCTGGTAGTCAGGTTGTTGCCACCGAGCCGATTCATATTATTGAAGACATTACCAAGCCCCGCCGAGACAGTACGGTTACCGCTTGGGTGAATGTGATCTATGGCTGCAATGAGCGCTGTACTTATTGCGTGGTGCCTAATGTTAGAGGTGTTGAGCAGTCGCGCACCCCAGACGCTATTCGAGCCGAAATGGAGACGTTGGGGCATCAGGGTTATAAAGAGATTACCCTCTTGGGACAAAATATTGATGCCTATGGGCGTGATTTGCCGGGTTCAACCCTCGAAGGCAGGCATCGACATACCCTGACTGATTTGCTTTACTATGTCCACGATGTTTCTGGTGTGGAACGAATTCGGTTTGCCACTAGCCATCCTCGCTACTTTACCGAACGTTTGATTCGTGCTTGTGCGGAACTGCCAAAAGTGTGTGAGCATTTTCACATTCCCTTTCAATCAGGCGATAACGACTTGCTGAAGGCAATGGGGCGGGGCTATTCCCAGGAAAAATACCGCCGCATTATTGACACGATCCGCCATCTGATGCCGGATGCTGCACTTAGTGCGGATGTGATTGTGGGATTTCCGGGAGAAACAGAACAGCAGTTTGAGAATACACTCAGGCTGGTTGAAGAAGTTGGTTTTGATTTGATTAATACTGCTGCCTATTCTCCGCGCCCCGGAACTCCCGCTGCCGTATGGGAAAACCAGTTGAGCGAGGAGGTTAAGAGCGATCGCTTACAGCGGTTGAACCATCTGATGTCGATCAAGGCAATGGAGCGATCGCAGCGTTATTTGGGACGGATTGAAGAAATTTTGGTAGAAGAGCAGAACGAGAAAAACCCAACTCAAGTTATGGGGCGAACTCGTGGTAATCGGTTGACCTTTTTTCCGGGCGAAATTCAAGCGTTCAAAGGAAAACTCGTGAAGGTGCAAATTACCGATGTGCGAGCATTTAGCCTAACGGGTGAAGTTTTAGTGCCCGTTATTTCTTAAAAGGGAGGTAAATCACAGGATGCCAACTTTGGCGAAGCAAGTCTGCGGTGAAGCTTGGAACTGACATTTTGAGAAACTGATTTCTAGCGCTATGGCATACGGCGATCGCGCTGACATCTGGTTCTAGCGACGCTTTCAAAATTTCGGCAACCGCAGATCCAGACAGTATTGCAGCTTCAACCTGTAAATTTAAACGAACTAATTCTGCCTTCACCATTGCTAGTTCTGCTTGAGCCGCCTGAATTTTTGGCTCCTGTGGAATCCCCCGTCGATCCACATCATCAACCACCCAACAGACAGAGCACGCCTCCAACACTCGATTGGGCTGGCTAACATGCTGTTTAATTTGCTCAATCAAATACCTCGCCGCTTCCGAACCATCATAAGGCAGCATTAAATAGCGAAATAAGTGTTGACAGCGTAGCGCTAACTCTTCTGTCGTGTAGGTAGAAATTAACTGGGGGCGTAGTGCCAGAATGGGAGTAGAAGTACGTTCATAAAGAGCGATCGCAGTGCTACCAAAGATTTTTTCTGCAAGCACATTTCTAATAGGCGTACCCACAACAATCAAATCACTTTGAACCTCTTTGGCAACCTTCAAAATCGTGTCCGTCGGACGACCACATTCAACCACAACTTTTACATCCATTCCCATAGGTACTTGAGTCAGCGCAACGCTCAAGTGATCGCGAGCATCACTCATTTTGCTCTCATCCACCCGTGGAATAACTCCGCTCTCATTCAGCGGCACACAATGTAGAAATGTGACTTGCTGAACGCCCGCGATCTCCAAATTAGGAACAAAATTAACTAACCGTTGGAGTCCATCCGAAAAATCTGTACAAATGATTAAACGCCGAAACATATAACTAATGCCAGCGACAGCAACTTACACTTAAGTGCACTTACCCTAACATTTTACCGACTCTATAAACAGACGAAAAACGTTGATCCATTACCAGAAGAAATAAAACTGCACCTAACCATGTTTAACAGCTAGGGCACAATATTAATAAAAGATAAAGAAATAAAGTTTAGAGGAAAAGCTTAGAAAAGTCTGCAAGGTCAATATTGTAAGAACCGTAAGAGATTGGCACCCACCCCCCCAGCTTTTTTTCCACAGAAACAAAGCAAGAGACCGAGGTTGCCCTCTCACACTAGAGATTTATGGAAGCTGAGAACTGGTTTCCAATCCCCATTGGTGCTTCAAAAAGTGCTTATACATGTTTTCACGCACAATCATTTGCTCGTATAGCTTGATCAGAAAATCCTGAGCCTGTTCACGACTCATCCGTTCTACTTGATTTTCAAAAGAGCGAACACTGAATTGTTGCTCAAGAGAGAGATCCATAGGCTGACTCATAATATGCTCCAGTATGAGAGAGTACACAGTCGTAATGCCGCAACTCGCCAAAGAATGGATAAGTGTTGGCTTAATCAAGCAGCAAATTCGATTGAGAATCTAAACTTGTGCTGATGTGATTATTACAGAAGATAACAAACGTTTGACAAAATGCACACACTCCTTAAGGGGTATTTTCAACAATTTCTCTATCCATCTAGAGATAAAAGCGCTGAAACCCTAGCTTTTTAGGCATTTTGGCAAGGGTAAAATGGTTTATTTTTTATTTTTTCCTTATTGACTGAACGATTGGAAAGAGTCTAGGGCTTTCAAGCCATCAATTATGTGAATTAGCGAACAAATTTGGAGATTCGTAGAAAAAATAGGCGATCGCTGCTAACCTGCCCCCCTTAAAGGGGAACTATAAAAAGGGGAAGTTATCGGATGGATCAAGATAGTGGATTGGTTTCAGAGGCTGACGATGAATGCTACACAAAAGTTGCCCACTAATTTTGCAGATGGCGATTTTGTCTGTGTAGATGAATTTGAAGCGATACGGGCTACGCCCAGACAAGTCAACGCACTGAATACTCAGGCTCAGTTCCCATCTCATAGGTTAGAAAGCTCTGTGCCGTTTTGTTTGGAGTGTGCCTCGGCAATAGATGCTAGCAAAAAACAAATGCAGTATCAGGCGTTTGTAAACCAGTTAACGTTGTCGATACGGAGTGCTACAAACCTGAATGCTATTTTGCAACTAGCAACGGATGGAACGACTCAAGCCTTGCAAGTACAGCGCGGAGTTTTGCTGCGCTTGAAATATTGGGAGCCACCCCTACGGAATACGCTTTCTGAACAAATGCCCAAAGTGTGGGCAACTGTAACCTGTGACTGTTCACTTCAAAACAATTTAACCCAAGGCAGCAATTTAATCCAAAGCAACGGGGATGAAGCCCTCAGCGATAAAGAATTGCAGTTTGAGAAATTATCGGACTTACCCGCGATCGCCCAAAACTTGCTGCCTCAGCTACATGACTCATTTTGGCTATCGGATTACGACTTTTTTAACCAGGCATTCTTGGATTCCCCTCAAGTGACTGCTCTAGACCATCAGTCCACTCACACTTTTGGTCAACAAGCCTTCCCCTCTTTGTTAATTGCGCCGCTTGAAAGCCAAGGAACAGTACTCGGCTTTTTAGTTTTTCAGGCTTCACCAGATTACGTGTGGCAATCAGAACAGATTGAGTTTGTCGAACTGGTGAGCGCTCAAGTTAGCACTGCCATTATGCAAACAGAAACATTGCGCCAGGTGCAGTCATTAGTGGAAAAACGCACAGCGGAACTAAAACACAGCCTCGCAATTCAGGCAAAACTATATGAGCGATCGCGGCAACAAGTGGAGCAGTTACGCCATCTCAATACTCTAAAAGATGAGTTTTTGGATACCATGAGCCATGAGTTGCGGACTCCGCTCACCAGTATGTCGTTAGCCATTCGGATGCTGCGCCAAACTGGGTTGGCGAGCGATCGCAGTAGCCAATATCTAGATATCCTAGAGCAGCAGTGCCAGCAAGAAACTAACTTAATCAACGATCTGCTAGCGCTACGCGAGTTGGAATCGCATCAAACAGTCATGCAGCTAGAGGAATTTAACCTGATGACTTTGGTGAATGAATTGACTGAAGGAATTGTTCCCAAATGGGTAGCAAATAGAATTACGCTACAGATCGAAAAACCCCAACACTCAGTCAAAATTCGCAGCGATCGCGATAGCCTCAGTCGCATTTTGCAAGAATTACTGACCAATGCCGGAAAACATTCCGTTCCCAACAGTCAGGTTTGCTTAAAAATCAGCATTCAACGGCAAGCATTTGCTGATCAAATTAGTATTTCACTAACCAACACGGGCACTAAAATTTCTGCTGAAGAGCTACCGTACATTTTTGATAAATTTAGGCGATGTGCCGGAGCTACACAAAATGTGGTTCAAGGAACCGGCTTAGGACTAGCCCTAGTACGCAGTCTAGTTCAACATCTCAATGGCACAATAGCCGCAACAAGTTTTCCAACCGCAAACGATGCTTTGTGGGAAACTTGTTTTACGTTAACGTTGCCGCAATTTTTGGAAGTTGTAAAACTCTCATAGTTCAAACGGAGATCGACTTGTGTTTTATTTCACGTTCAGTCGTCGGCTAGGTTTGAATGATTCATGATCATTCTTGAGCCGATTGTCCAAAAGCCATTTCGGTGGCAGCGTATCCGGTATTCACCGCTGGTGCGCCAAATGGACATTGCTCTATCGTCGGGGCAACTGATCGTTTATCTATGGTGGGATCGGGTTTTTCCGCGCCAATCTCGTCGCAACCGCAACCGTCGCGCTCAATGGTTGGTAGGCACTCTGTTAGATCTAGGACCTACATTTATTAAGCTAGGGCAGGCCTTATCGACTCGTGCTGATCTGCTGCCGCCAGAGTATATCGAGGCGTTGACCCGTTTGCAAGATAAGGTGCCAGAGTTTAGCGTTGAAGTTGCGATCGCCACAGTGGAAACAGAGCTAGGCGCGCCGATTTATTCCCTCTATCGCCAGTTTGACTTGATGCCTATTGCGGCGGCTAGTTTAGGGCAGGTGCATAAAGCTAGGTTGCATACGGGCGAAGAGGTGGTTGTTAAAGTGCAGCGTCCCGAATTAGATCGACTGTTTCACTTAGACCTGAAAGTGTTGCGGCGATTAGTGCGGTTCTGCGATCGCACCTTCCCGTGGATTCGGCAATATCGGATAGAAGCCATCTACCAAGAATTTGCAGAGGTTTTATATAAAGAGATTGATTATATCCAAGAAGCAATCAACGCTGATCGCTTCCGGTTCAACTTTCGGCATCATCCCCGCATTGTGGTTCCCAAAATTTATCCCAAATATACGACTCGCAAAGTATTGACAATGGATTATGTGCCGGGGATCAAAATTAGCGATCGCCAAAGCCTGGAAGCCTGTGGCATTAATTTGAAAGAAATCAATCAGCTAGGGATTTGCAGTTACCTGAAGCAATTATTGCAAGATGGCTTTTTTCAAGCGGATCCCCATCCCGGCAACATGGCAGTCAGCCAAGATGGATGTCTGATTTTTTATGACTTTGGCATGATGGCAGAAGTTCAGCCAATTAACAAAGACCAGATGGTCAAAACATTTTTTGCGGTATTGCGAAAAGATACGGATCAAGTGATCGATACACTCTTGGATATGGGACTGATCGAGCCAGTGGCAGACATGACCCCGATTCGGCGAGTGACGAGCTTTTTGCTAGAACAATTCACCGATAAGCCCATAGAACTGCAAGCCTTTACCCAAATGCCGACAGAACTCTATGCGTTGTATGACCAGCAGCCTTTTCGCCTCCCGCCTAAAATGACTTTTATTTTAAAGGCGCTGACGACGTTAGATGGAGTGGCTCGGACTCTTGATCCCGAATATAGCTTAATGCTCGCCGCGAAGCCATTTGTAAAAAGCCTTGCAGTCAGCAATCAGGGGAATAGTGGCATTGGTGAATTAGTCCGTCAAGCCCAGAGATTTGTTGTGTTTAAACTGCGTCAGCCCAGTTCTGCTGATCTATTGTTGCGTCAAGTGAAAGAACAACAAGAGCAGGAAGACTTTCAAAGAAGAATGCAAGTGTTAGCCAGCGATCGCGCTGCAAAACGCCAGAGTCTTTCGATTCGCTGTCTTGTCTATGCTTTCTTGACCGGATTTGCCGTATTGTCAGCCACGGTACTACTGGTGAATGGCTATATGAACTGGGCGATTGCTACCTTCGCGATCGCAGGAGTGGGAGGAATTATCTTGCTCCGTTCCCTGTTTGCTCTAATGCTGCAAAATCGATTCAGCCCAATGCTGGAAAAATAAACAGTATTTCTATTTCTCTTTAATCAGATCCACTAACATCTTGCCCCCAATCCCTGTTCCATGTTCAAAGTTGTCACTTCCAATCTTTCCCAAGAGTTCACACGCTGGACAGAGGCGCTCAATACCGCCAAATCTCTCATGCCAAGCTGCAAATGGACAGAAACCATCAAAATTTATCTGTGCGATGAATTGGTCTGGCTATACAGTCGAGAATATAAGTATCCCCAATACCTTGGAGCCGGCAACTATGATCGGCTAGTCCAGCTATTTATTCAAGAAACCTTGGAAGACACTGAAAAAATGAGAAACGGTGAACAGGTCAATTCCCACGACAGCTTGCGTCCCGATTAATCAAACCAAGAGTTTCATCCCAAGTAAAGAGTTTCATCAAACAAAACTCTAATCCGAATCTGCATCTTTTTTATCAACAATCACCACAAAATTTGCTTCGGGAGATTGTTGCTTAAAGAACAAAAGGTGACCATCAGCATCAGAGCGGCTGCGATAGCGGGCAACGATCACCAATTGCTTATTGGGCATCAGTTGAGCGATCGCCCAACGATTCAGCCGCTGTTTATAGGATTTTGCATCAAGGTCAGACGCAGGGCTGTTGATCTCGGCGTTGAATGTCATAAAAGTTGCGTCTTCTATAAAGAATATAGGCGTAAGCGAATCGGTTGACGGAAGTATGCAAGCGCCATACATTCACAATTCGGCAAAAGAAAGCTAGATCAGCTAACTGTCAAGATTTATTTATCAAATCTAAACAACTGAATCAGGTAGGACTTTGGGCAGCAAGGAAAATAAAGCAAATAGAAGAGCTTTTCTAGAAGAGAAAGGGATTCCCATACCGACCGTACCCCCATAAAAGCACTCTTCACCACTCCTCAAGTATAAAGTTTTTGTAAGCAAGGCGACTTAATTGAGGTTGAACTCTGCTAGGGCAGGCAGAAAATTTCGGTTTTCGTGCATAGAACGGCTCAGTTTAATCAGTGTAAACCGCTTTAACGGGCTGAGCGCTGACCATTGAGTCAGAGTCAGATCGGCTTCAACTTCAAGTGCTTTCTCTTGCACACTAACAGGAATCTGAGTGGTATTCAACCAAGGCGGCTCTAAATCGATTGGCAAATCAGAAGCGATAGTTCCAGTTCGCTGTTGTACAAGATGATGTAAAACCGTCCGATACTGTTGAATCTCGGCTTCGGTTTCACAGGGTAAGTCAACCATTTGAGCGCGATCGCACGGTTCAAACTGATGCCAATGCTGTAGTTTTAGTTTGACACCACAGGTATCGAGCTTAAACCGAACCTGCATTGGAATACAGCGCAACGACTCCACAAAATCAGATTCAAAAGCAAAAAATTGACTCATGAGTGCATCCTTTTTGTCCACGATCATTTTTGCAGCTATTGCGTTGAAACTTAGCATTATCAATTTTGTTGGATGATCTCACTGACCTGTTTCGCAGTGGCAGGCGCTAAAAGTATGCCATTTCGATAGTGTCCACTGGCAAGAATGACGTTCGGATAGCCAGCTAGTCGCTCCACAATAGGAGCAGGGCGACCTTCAGGACGAGGGCGTAACCCAGACCACTGCTGGATAATTTTGGCATTTTTGAGGGCAGGAACCAACGCGATCGCCTGCTGCATCATTTCCTCTAGCCTATCTTGATTGGGCTGTGGAGGTGTCAAATATTGCGTCTCTGTTGCCCCAAACTCCACCGTTGCGCCAATCCAGTATTTCCCGTTGCCTAAGGGAACCAAATTTATATCATTCCCGGTGATGACAGGTTGGTGATTAGGCAATCCTAAAGGAGACTCTAGCGAGATCTGCACCGCTTGACCGAGGACAGGGCGAATATCCACAGGTTGTTGAAGACTGGTAGTTAGGGCGGCTGAGCCTAAACCAGCGGCAATGATCAACCAGTCAAGCTCAATAGTTTTGGGGGAGTGTAGCCGAAAAGTTCTATTCGCTTCCTGAGAAGCAGGTTCCAATATTACGGGCGTATTGAACTGGAAGGAGACTCCATTTCGTTCCGCAGCGGCAACCAGCGCCAAGGTGAGAGCCGTTGGATCAACCTGACGATCGCAGGGGGAATAAACCGCCCCAATCACTTGCTCCAAGTTGAGATGGGGATAGTTTGCGGCGAGATCGGCGAGATCGCAGATTTCCAACTGCCACCCTTGAGTATGGCGAATCTTTGCCAGCGATCGCCAACGTTCTAGCTCATCTTGAATGAGATCATCTCCAGCAAAACAAAGCCGCAAAATTCCCTGGCGATTGTAAGGAATCTTGCGGTTTGTCATGGCTTCTAGCTGAGGAATCCATTGATCATAGGTTTGGATGCCCAACAGTCGCTTTTGGAGAGCGTTGCCCTTGGGCTTTTGGCTAATGGCTGCCATCAGAACTCCCAGCGCCGCACCCGTAGCCGCTTGAGCCGGAGCTTGGCGATCGAACACCTTGATTTCCAACTGCGGAATTTGGCTCAGTTCGTAGGCGATCGCTGCACCCACAATTCCACATCCAACAATGACAACTTTCACAGTCAGCGAGCTATTCAGCCATTGGCTCCGCTGCTTCTGCTTCTGGTGTTTCTTCAACCGCAGAAGGTTCTGCTTCGTCAGGCTCAATCTCCTGTCGCGACTGAGGCGCTAACAACTCCTTCAAAAAGCTAGATTTATCAGGTGCAACCACTGGCTCCGATGGTTTTGGCTGAGGACGAGCCGCTTCGGGCACTAGGGCTAAAAACGAATCAAAGCTTTTCAGGGCGGCACTATATTCACGTTGAGCAACCGCAGCTTTTGAGTTTTGGGCGGCGAGATCAAGCGCAATTAAATCATTAAAAACGTTCTTCGCAAGCTGACGGGCAGCGGGTTGAGCATCGGGCAGCAGAGTCCGGGAAAGGTTCTGCATTTTGACACGTAACTCCCCTAAAGGACCACGAATAAAGTTTCGGGTAAACGTCCAATCTTGCTGTTGCACGAGTTGCCCTAACTCAGGCAAGCGATCGCGCATTGCCTGTAAATCGGTAGCATAGTCCTGAATTTGCTCCAACTGTTCGGGCGTATACGTTAAGGGCTGTTTCACTTTGGCAGCCTCAACCTGACCGACTCCAAGCACTAACACCATGAACAAAACCAGAGCGGCTGACACAATCGTGCGAATCTTCACCATGACCTGCTAACCCAACCTCGCCGAATGAATGATTTTATTTGTAGGGTTTAGGCGATCGCTAAAAATGACCGTCTTAAACACTCTACGTCAAGAAGTTTATATCAAAACCGCTGCCCCGTTCTATCTCCCTTCTCGCTAGACTTATGGTAAACTCCACGGGTCTTCGGTTTGTTGCTGAGGTTGGATATGGTGAAGGTGATTGGTCGTCAGCCATTGGGTCGTCAATCGGTCTACGACATTGGGGTTGAGCGCGATCATAATTTCATGCTGGCAAATGGAGTGGTCGCCGCCAATTGTTTTAATAAATCCCACTCAACGGCATATGGGTATGTCACCTATCAAACTGCCTATCTCAAGGCAAATTATCCGGTTGAGTATATGGCGGCGCTGTTGACGGCAAACAGTGGCGATCAAGACAAAGCCCAAAAGTATATCGCAACCTGTTTTGCAATGGGTATTCAAGTGCAGCCGCCCGATGTGAATCGCTCTGGGGTTGACTTTACGCCAACCGGAGAGGCTATCTTGTTTGGTTTGGGCGGGGTTCGCAATGTGGGTTTGGGGGCGATCGAAAGTTTGCTAGCATCACGAGAAGCAGAAGGCTCGTTTAAGTCATTGCCCGACTTGTGCGATCGCGTAGACTCGCGTGCCGTTAACCGGAGAGCCTTAGAAGCGCTAATTCATTGTGGTGCCCTCGATCAGCTAGACCCTAACCAAAACCGCAACCAATTAATTCACGATCTAGAACTCATTTTGGATTGGGCACAGGCGAGATCGCGCGATCGCGCCAGCGGACAAGGCAACCTGTTTGATATGTTGGGCAGCACATCAGCCCCAGTGAATGCCTTTGAATCGGCTCCTAAAGCGAATCCCGTTCCCGACTTTGCTCAACAAGAGCGGCTACGGCTAGAAAAAGAGATCATCGGCTTTTATATTTCTGATCATCCACTGAAGCCGCTACAAGCGTCTGCCCGAATGTTGGCACCGATTAACCTCAGCGATTTGCAAGATTATGCCGAAGGTTCTTCGGTGAGCGCGATCGTCATGTTAACGAGCCTCAAACCAGTAACTACCAAAAAGGGCGATCGCATGGCAATTCTCACGATCGAAGACCTGACTGGAAACACTGAGTGCGTGGTTTTTCCTAAATCTTATGAGCGCGTTAGCGAAAAACTCATCGTGGATGCGCGACTGATGGTGTGGGGCAAAATTGATCGGCGGGATGATCAAGCGCAATTTATTGTCGAAGACGTAGAACCCATTGAAGCAGTCCGCATGGTGATGGTGGAGCTAGAACCTAAAGTTGCCAGTGATATTGAACAACAGCATCGCCTCCGCACCGTGTTATTGCAGCATCGGGGCGAGGACGATCGCGGCAAGGTGCCCGTAGTGGCGATCGTCAGTGCCCAAGATAAACGCCACTTTGTCCGATTTGGTCCTCAGTTTCGCGTTTATGATCATCAAGCTGCCGTCAACGCCTTACTAAAAGCAGGGTTTCAAGCTCGCATTTCTTCGTTGACCGCCGCCGTTTAAGTCATTCTCAATCTGCTGATGCCTAAGAACCGTTGAGGTGACAGCTATATATGCTCCTGTTTGGGCAAGTGTTGCGAAGGCGATCGCGGGTTAGAGCAAAAATCTAGATACAATAAAATGCTGCCAGTAGAGAGGAATTCATGACCACATCTCCGTCGTTTGATGCCTCTGAATCACTCCGCACTAGCCTCAATCAATTACTGGATCAACTGCCCCAAAACAAACATGGGGAACTCATTCAGCTAGCATTAACAACCCTAGTACGAATGACCGAGGATGAAATCGATCGCCTAGATTGGAAAATTTTGAACGCATCCCTACAAGACATGGAGCGGGCATTCAAAGTACTTTATCCCTATCGTCACGTTCGCAAAATTTCTATTTTTGGCTCTGCCCGCATTCCATCCGGCAGCCCCGAATATCAAATGGCAGCAGACTTTGCCCGCCGTGTCACCGACCTAGGATTCATGGTGATTACAGGCGCAGGACCTGGAATTATGCAGGCGGGTAATGAAGGAGCCGGACGAGCAAAATCCATTGGGCTAGGGATTCAGCTTCCCTTTGAACAAGGCTCCAACCCTTTTATTGAAGGCGATCCCAAGCTTATCCCCTTCAAATACTTCTTCACCCGAAAGCTATTTTTCCTGAGAGAAAGCGATGCTCTTGCCCTTTTCCCTGGCGGCTTTGGCACCCTTGATGAAGCCTTTGAATGTCTCACACTTTGCCAAACAGGTAAATCATTGCCCATTCCGCTCGTGTTGATCGATCGCCCCGGCGGCGACTACTGGCACGACTGGCTAGAATACGTGCAAAAACAACTCCTCAAGCGGGGCTTAGTGAGTGTCGATGATTTCAGCCTATTTACGATTACTGATCGGCTAGATGAAGCCTGTGACATCATTACCCGCTTCTATAGCGCCTTCCATTCCTGTCGCTATGTGGGCAATCGCCTAGTCATGCGCCTCAACATCGAAATTTCTGATAAAGCCGTAGATTATCTCAACCATCACTTCAGCGACATTTTGGTAAAAGGACAGATTGAAAAGAGCCACGCTCTTCCTCAAGAGGCTCAAGATATATCCATTGGCAAATCTCGCCTTCTCCTGCATTTCAACCAGCGCGACTTAGGACGGCTCTATCAAATGATTAACGAGATTAACCGCCTTGGCATTGAACCCTCTGAAGATATGCCCCATCCAGAACGGAAGTGAGCAGGAAATAGGGAATAGGTTTAGCTCAAGTTCTCAACTTCCGCCCCCTGCTCCCTAATCCTTGCCCCTTCTCTTGCAACTAGATACCCGCTAGAATAGGCAAAGGTTTACTACGGCGTTGGTGACTACCAATAATGTTTTATGATCTATGCCTTCTGAATAAGGGAACTACGAAGTCTGGCGGCAGTAGACCGGGCATGTCACTAAAGATGATCATGTAATTCCGGAAACTTAAAGCACAGGCAGTTGGTGCCCACCTGGTCTAGCACCAGGTCAAAAACTGAGGTAAGACGGCGTTGCGGTAAACTCATTAGATTTTGAATTCCTCTGTTCAACATGACCAGGGGAATTTTTGATTTTATTGAGTTACTCATTTGAGGAAAGAGCAGGACATAAGCCGGGTTCTGTTCACCTAAAAGGGGACGGTTATCTATCTAAGGCGGTTGTTGCCAAACGCCTTTAGCGGACTCGCAAAGATGCATTGCATCCCTGCCGGAGCGGGAAAAAGACCAACCCTAGCTCCTACTGCCTTGCATCCAACCGGGGTTTACCTAGCCAGCACTTCTCAATGCTGCTGGTGCGCTCTTACCGCACCTTTGCACCCTTGCCAGAGTAGTTATGAGTTATGAGTTATGAGTTATGAGTGAAATTCTCAATCCTTACTTCTCGTACCTCAGTTGTCACTCTTCGGCGGTATATTTCTGTGGCACTATCCTCACGATCGCTCGCACTGGGCGTTACCCAGCAAGTTTGGTCTTTCGGAAGCCCGGACTTTCCTCGAACTGCATCGCAACTCGCAACCATCTCGCCTACTCTTTCCAAGACTAGTGTAGTTGAAGGGAAGAGGAAAGAGGGAAAAGAGAAAAAGCTGAGACTATCTTGGGTTCCAAGGTAATCCGGCTTGCCATGGCAATTTTTTTAGAATGAACTTGCAGCGTAGTTGAATGCGATCGCCCTCTGCACTATAGGTAGAGCCAATCAGTCGCAGCGCTAAGTCGAGACTAAACTCCAAGGGGTCTATTCTGCTGATAAATCGGGCGTATTTTTTCTTGGGGGGATCATCTTTACTTTTTTTAAGCGCTTCAAAGTCGAGCAGCGGTTTGCTCACTTCCATTTCCAGCGCCACGGCAGCATCTTTGTCTTTCGGCTCTTTGCGCTTTAAAACGTCTTCTGCGGTAATAATTTCTTTTAAGGTGGCACCGGGGGCAACAGTACTAAAGACCTGATTTTGAAATAAATCTAAAGTGGTGCCAGGAATAAGACGGGTCACGCGGCGCGATCGCCCTTGCAAATCGGTCGTGGCGCAATAGTCCCAATCGATGTAGATAGAATGAGTCTGTGATTTATTGGTCACTTTGACTCCAAACTGTTTCAGCTTGTCATCTTTGCCGAACTCGTAGCGTTTCTCAAAATCAAAACCAACGCCTACTATATCTTGAAGATTTTGATCGGCTAACTGCTGCTTTAAAATTTCCTCATCTAAAGAAACGGTATATTCATCATTAAAACTGCTCACAATCTTGGACAGTGCCCAGGTGATCACAATTAGGTAAATTACCAAAATGATTGGGTCTATCGATCTCATCGAAGATTACCCATCCCGATCGCTTTTTTGTCAGAATTGCTAGGAGGCTTTACGGCTGACATATTTTCAAACCAGCCCCTGCGCCAAAACAAAGCCACCATGGCGATCGCGATCGCCAACATCACCGCTAAACAAATAGGATATCCCCAGTAAGCATTCAACTCTGGCATGTTGAACGGCGACTTTTCAGGATTAAAGTTCATGCCATAAACCCCAGCAATGAACGTTAATGGAATGAAGATAGAAGATGTTACTGTTAATACCTTCATCACTTCGTTCATTTTGTTACTAACAGACGACAGATAGATATCCATCAAGCTAGAAGCCAGTTCACGGTAAGTTTCCACCATATCCAACACCTGGATCGTGTGGTCATAGCAGTCGCGCAAATAAACACGGACATCGTTGCTAATCAAATCACTGCCATCTCGAATCAAGGCATTAATCGCATCCCGCTGAGGCCAAATGGCTCGACGCAGGGTCAGTAGCTGACGTTTAAGCTCATGAATCTTTTGCAGAGTTTGGCGATTAGGATTGGCTACTACTTCATCTTCTAGTTCTTCTAGCTGTTCACCATAGATCTCTAGAACCGGAAAAAAACCATCAATAATCGAATCTAGCAGGGCATAGGTGAGATAATCAGCCCCATTACAGCAAATGGTTCCTTTACTGGTGCGAATCCGTTCTCGAATAGGACCAAAGCTGTCGTAGCGGGGTTCTTCTTGAACCGTGAGCAAGTAGTGCCGACCCAAGATAAAACTAACCTGCTCACTTTCAAATGTTTCTTCGTCGTCCCGTAAAGTGACCATGCGCGCGATGATCAGCAGTTGCTCTGGGTGTTCTTCCACTTTGGGTCGCTGAGGAACATTCACCACGTCTTCTAACACGAGCGGATGCAGATTAAAGACTTCCCCCAATCGCTGCATAATATCTTCATTGCCAAATCCTTTTACATCGACCCAGGAAACTGATTCGGTATCTAGATAAGGAATGATTTCTTCGGGGGTATCGAGTTCGCGTCGGCTAGCGCCCTTTTTAGAGTAGTCAATCAAAATGATGACGGGTGGGGGGGCTTTGGGATCAATATCAAGGGTGCCCGGAATCTCGCCGGGGGTGTGATAGTGATAGTCAATATAGGAGTCGTCTTGATCAAGGTCAGGAGATAGCTGTATTAAGGGTGGGTGCAAGCGATGGTCTACCATGTCAGAAAACCTTTAACCATTTTTTGAGAAGGCGATCGCTAAAAGTAAATCGTTGCTCAAAGGGAATCATTGCTAGTGTACTGTTGCCAGGACTGATAGAGTTATTGCGATCGCAGTAACTCTTTGCCATTCTGTACTGCCACCAGATTTACTTTTAGAGGACCTGCTGTCAATGTTTTTTCCTCCGCGATCGTTCTTAGCTCGATCGTCTCGTTGTACCCTTGCAGCTTTTCGATAAATGTCAATAGATCTTGGACTCGCCCATCGCCAATTTGCACCGTATCAGTCAGAATTCCCAAACGCCGCGCCCTAAATCCGGCTGCGGTTACTAGCAGATTAATTCGCTGCTGAATTTGAACCTCGCTCAAGCTAGCTGGATTTAGAGACGTGGCAGCAATCAGATCCCCTTCTTGAAAAACAATCCGGTTGGGAGCCGCTTCTGCAAAAACTTGAACCAGGTTTTCTCCAGTAAGATAATTGGCAGCTGACGAAATACGGACTACATAATCTTGACCGTTACTCACTTGCCTGATCAGTTGATCCACTTCGGCTTTGGTAATTTGAATGATTTGTCCCTGCGGTTTTGTGCCAGGTCGCACCAATTGAGTTGCAGAGCGATTGGCTTCTCGTAAAAGCTGATCGATCGCGCCTTGGGTAGAGCGTGGGTCAAGAATCCGCACCACCGCCGAAGAAAGCACTTGCCCCCGCTGGATTGCCACATTACCCCGGCGCAACCCCTCGGCTTCTCGCTCCAGCTTGCCAATTTCTTGCACCAAAAAATCTTGCTGAGCTTCTAGCTGTTTCAGTCGCCCTTCCCGCTCACTAATGATTGCACTTTTGGCTTTAATTTCCTCTTCTGCCACTGCCACAACTTGACTCTGCTCTGCTTGCAGTCGGCTAATATTGGCTCGAAATTGCAATACTTGCTCAGAGATAGTGGCAAGTTGGCTGCGGTTTTGTTCAAGAGTCCGCTGTACTGTAACGCGATCGCTCATGGCACGGTTCCGTTCGGCGATCGCGCTTTTCAAAGAGCCGCCAATGGTTTGAATCTGTTTTTGAGTACTCATTAGTTGCTTTTGAGCCTCAATTTCTTGGGCTTTTGCCCGGTTTAATTCGGCTTCAGTACGTTGCTTTTGAGCTTGAGCCGTTTCTAACTGACTTTTTGCATCGTTTAGGTCAGTGCGTGCCCGTCTTAGCTTGCGTTGAAGTGCGCCTAATTCAAAGACTCCGGTGCGTAATGGACCACTGGTTGCAAATAGAATCCCCAAGGTGGAAGCAGCAACGACGATCCCCGTCAAAATGGTGATTAAGGTTGCCGTGCGACGCGGGCGTAAGTTAAATAGGCTGAGGCGAGCTTTCCCAACTTTGGTGCCAATGCGATCGCCCACAGTGGCAATCACACCACCAATTACCAATATTGCAAATATTAGGATCAGCCCCGTAGACATCGCTGCTCCAAACCAAAACGCCCTAACCTTTGCAATGCAAACAGGGGCAAACTCATCTATAGCCTACCCCATGAATCTTTGATGATGGCTCTACTCACTTGCGAATTTGTGAGCGCACAACTCTTATTTTTAATAAACTGCTGGTTTCTAGCTCATCACGTAAACTGCTGACTTAAGGTTACAGGATTATGCACAGTAATTTTCTTTTTATGAATCGAAACCATATTATCTTGCCGTAAGTCGCCTAAAAGCCGAGTGACCGTCACACGGGTAGAGCCGATCGCTTCTGCGATCGCCTGATGCGAGAGCTTCAGATCAATCGTAATTCCTTCTTTACTGGGCGTACCAAAATCTCGGCACAGAATCAACAAAAAGCTAACCAATCGAGAACCCATATCGCGATGAGCCAGCGTTTCAATCATCATTTCAGTCTGCAAAATGCGCGAAGACAACCCTTGCAGCAAAATCATCGATAGATCAGGGTTATCTTTTAACGCTTTCTCAACCTGTTCAATCGGTACTGAAAGCAACTCCACAGGCGTAAACGCCACAGCATGATAAAAGCGATCGGAACGATGTCCTGTAATCAGCGACAGCACCCCAAACACACTATTTTCTCTCAACAATGCAACTGTAATTTCTTCCCCTGCTTCGTATACCCTAGAAAGCTTTACGGCTCCCTTAACTAGGAAGTAGACGCGCTCAGCAGGATCGCCTGGAAAAAAAATCGTTTTACCCCGTTCAAACGATTCAACAACGGGTGGAAACACCCCACTTCCCATCTGACGAAATACCGATGCCAGTGGTCTATCTTGCGTCACAACCATATTCCCCTGCTCGGAGTCCTTACTACGTGCCAACTCGTTGAATAAAACATGCCGAATAATTAGCATTCAACTCTGTAACTTAGAATACTTAAACGCACTCCTAAAGGGTTTTTTGTACCCTTTGTTACAAAATAAGGCGATCGCAGCCCCTATACAAAAGCTTAGAGTCACTTACCTACCGCTTTCTTACCCATATAAAGAGCCTAGAAAGTATCAGTATCTTAACCGCAGCTTGGCAAATTGAACAAAATTCATTGCAAAAATAATTACGGGCATCTATTGAAATCCTTTTTGCAGCTAAACTTTAGAACTCTTGAACTAACTAGGAGTGCTATCTTTATACCCCATATTTCAGTATCCTCATAGGTGCCCTCAAAGGATTGATTGCCATGCTGGACTTGACTGGGAAAAACGCCCTTGTAACCGGAATCGCTAATAACCGCTCGATCGCGTGGGGCATTGCCCAACAGCTTCACAAAGCCGGCGCGAACATTGGCATTTCCTATCTACCCGATGAAAAAGGGAAAATGGAAAAAAAGGTAGCTGAGTTGGTAGAACCCCTCAATCCCAGTGTATTTGTTCCATTAAACGTTCAAGATGATGCTCAAATTCAATCTGCCTTTGAAACCGTAGGCGATAAGTGGGGCAGAATCGACATTTTGATTCACTGTCTAGCATTTGCCAACCGAGATGACCTGACAGGCGGCTTCGTGGAAACATCTCGCTCCGGGTTCGCCACAGCACTGGATATAAGCACCTACTCCCTCGTTAAGCTCTGTGGTGCAGCAAAGCCATTGATGACCGAAGGCGGCAGCATTGTCACACTTACCTATTTAGGTGGTGTGCGAGTGATCCCCAATTACAACGTCATGGGGATCGCCAAAGCGGGTTTGGAAATGAGCGTCCGATATTTGGCAGCGGAACTGGGACCTCAAAAGATTCGAGTGAATGGCATTTCTGCCGGACCCATCCGCACTCTGGCATCCTCTGCGGTGGGCGGAATTTTGGATATGATTCATCATGTGGAAGCCGTCGCGCCCTTACGTCGCACCGTCACCCAAACAGAAGTGGGAAACACTGCCGCTTTTTTGTGCAGTGATCTATCCAGCGGCATGACAGGGCAGATTCTTTATGTGGATGCGGGCTACGAGATTTTGGGCATGGCTTAGGCAAAGCAATCCTGGTTGACCGCACCAATCATTTGTTTCATTCAGGGGGCGATCGCCCCAGTAAACTCCGATATCCTCTTGGTCAAACCCCACAGGATTTAGCAAGATGCGATACCCTTATCTAGAAACTGCACCTTCCGCAAAATAGCCTCCATGAGCCAGACTCTCGATATCAGCCACCTCAATTCCTCTCAGCGTCGTGCCGTAGAACACTACTGTGGACCGCTGTTGGTAGTAGCAGGAGCGGGTTCTGGCAAAACGCGGGCGCTCACCTACCGCATTGCAAACCTAGTCCTAAATCATCGCGTTGATCCTGAAAACATCCTGGCGGTCACCTTTACAAACAAAGCCGCACGGGAAATGAAAGAGCGAATCGAAAAATTATTTGCCGATCAAAAAGCCCGCAGCGATTTTGGTAAACCCTTAGATGCGCTCTCTCCTATTGAACAAACCCGGCTAAGATCTTACGTTTACAAAAATATTACCAAAGAGCTTTGGATTGGGACATTTCATGCGCTTTGTGCCCGAATTTTGCGGTTTGACATCGAAAAATATCAAGATGGTAGTGGGCGCAAATGGACCCGCAATTTTTCTATTTTTGACGAATCGGATGCTCAAAGTTTAGTCAAAGAAATTGTCACTCAAAAACTTAACTTAGACGACAAAAAGTTTGATCCAAAATCGGTTCGCTATGCCATTAGTAACGCGAAAAATAAGAGCCTCTCGCCCCAAGATTTAGAAAAAGATCAGTCTAATTTTCGCGGACGAGTGATTGCCAATGTCTACAGCATGTATCAAGACACGTTGTCGGCAAATAATGCGCTGGATTTTGATGATCTGATTCTTACGCCAGTCCAGTTGTTGAAACAAAATGAGCAAGTCCGCGCCTATTGGCACAAGCGTTTTCGCCATGTGTTGGTGGATGAATATCAAGACACAAACCGGACGCAATACGATTTGATCAGTCTGCTCGTGACCAATGGTGAAAACTCTAACACCTTTAACGAATGGGAGTATCGCTCGGTGTTTGTGGTGGGTGATGCGGATCAATCTATTTATTCATTTCGGGCGGCAGATTTCACGATTCTGATGGGGTTTCAGGATGATTTTGGCGATCGCCTGCATGACGACGACACCCGCACAATGGTCAAGCTGGAGGAAAACTATCGTTCGACCCGAAATATTTTAGAAGTTGCCAATCAACTGATCGACAACAACACCGAACGCATTGATAAAGTGCTGAAACCGACGCGGGGTGAAGGTGAACCGATCTTCTTATATCGAGCCGATGATGAAACGTCAGAAGCAGAATTTGTCACCAATCAAATTCGCCAGTTAGAGGCAAAGCATCCTGAACTACACCACGGTAAGTTTGCCATTTTGTATCGCACCAATGCTCAATCGCGGGCAATGGAAGACTCGCTGGTAAAATTACAAATTCCCTATAAAGTCGTGGGCGGACTGCGGTTCTACGATCGCAAAGAAATTAAGGATGTGCTGGGATATCTCAGGGCGATCGCCAACCCCTTTGACACCATCAGCCTCCTGCGCGTCATCAACACACCTCGTCGCGGCATTGGCAAAACCACGATCGATTCTTTGGTCAAAGCTTCCCAAGAATTGAGCATCCCCCTGTGGGAAATTTTATCGGACGAAACCTCAGTTAAATCTTTAGCGGGTCGGTCTGCTAAAGGAGTGCTTCAGTTTGCTCAGATTATTCAAAAATGGCGACAGGAATTGGATGCTTGTTCCGCTAGCGAAATTGCCCAAGGCGTACTTGAAGACTCTGGCTATGTAGCAGACCTGAGAAATCAGGGAACCGATGAAGCCACCGATCGCCTGGAAAACGTGCAGGAACTTTACAATGCGGTGCTGCAATTTGAGGAGAACAACGATGATCCTAGCTTGCTCGGTTTCCTAGCCAGTGCCTCATTAGCCTCTGACCTCGATAACTTAGGAGAAGAAGATCAAAAAGTATCTTTAATGACGCTGCACTCCTCAAAAGGTCTGGAATTCCCGGTAGTATTTTTGATTGGATTAGAGCAAGGGTTGTTTCCCAACTATCGTTCCATGGAAGATCCCGCTGCATTGGAAGAAGAACGGCGACTTTGCTATGTGGGGATCACCCGTGCCCAAGAGCGACTCTTTATTTCCTATGCCAGGGAACGCCGCTTATATGGCACTCGCGAACCTGCAAGCCCCTCGCTCTTTTTAGCAGAGTTGCCTAGAGAATTGCTTAACTCTAATGTGGCGGCGGCAATTCCTAATAAGTGGACGAAACCAATTTCTGAAATTCGTCGGAACAAAAGCGAATCACGTAATATGCCCAATAGCCATGCGAATGATTGGAGTGTGGGCGATCGCTTAATTCACAAAGCTTATGGCGAAGGGGAAGTCGTCCGTATTTTTGGCGCAGGCAACAAAATTTGTTTAGCCGTCAAGTTTCCAGGCTTGGGGCAAAAGATTATTGATCCCAAAATGACTCCTATTCGGCGAGAAGATTAGCCTTACCACTTTGAATTAGCCAATTGGCGCTGTGCGTAGTAGCGCACCGCGATCGCCAATCCTAGCAGAAACAAGAAACCAGTCAGCCCCACTAAAGGATTGCGATTAATGCCTGTAATCCAAGCAGGTACGCGGTCGGTATATTCAACCAGCTTGCCCACCTCGATTAAGTAATTGCCCCAAACTAACCCCGCATGAAGCCCAATCGACAATCCTAGTCTGCCCCTGAGCCGTTTGAAACCTCGGTAGTCTTTGCCCGATGGTTCATAGCTTGCCCGCTTTGCCCAGACCAGAGCGATTCCCAGACAGACCAAAGATGGAAATGCCAATAGGTTGAAATGAATCGCCGCAAACGCGATCGCGTTAAACCAAAGGCATCCTAGAGGGGTATAGTCGCGCTGAAGTTCGTCAAAGAGCCAGCCGCGAAACAGTAGTTCTTCTGCAAACGCGATCGCCAACGCTACCAGCAATCCTTCTAGCAAGATCCTTGGAAAAAGAGCCGATGGCGACTGCCACTCTACAAATCCAAGCAGTGTTTCCACGCCAAACAATACCCATAAGCTGAAGAAACCAACGCCTAAACCGCTAACAAGCTCTAAGCCGATCCGTGGACTCAACTCCAGCCCATATTGCCAAAAGATGCGAGGCTCTCGATGAACTTTCTGTCCCCAAATTCTGACCAACCCGATAAATACCAGGTATAAAACGATCAGTGTGAGGATACTAGCCAAATTCTGATCGGCAATTAGTAAACGCCCTGCGATCGCAAAAGGTGCCCATAGCAGCAACAAAACGCCCACAAAGAGAGCCACCCGTGCAGGTGCAGGATAGCGGCTAATTTGAGATAAAAAAACCTTCAATCCAATACCCTGTTTATTCGTCTGGTTCAATAGTGCTGATTAAACCATGCATCTTTAAAGTTTCACAGTAAAACTCAGCATGTTCCTGCTCACACGTAATGACCAAGGCTAGTCCATTCGTATGAGCTTCCATCATAATATCGACGGCTTGGGGCTGCGTCAGGTTTGGAACTGTAGTGATTAAAACCTTTACAACATGCTCCATGGAGTTGAAATCATCATTATGAAGCAAGACCCGGTAGCGAGGGGCAATCTTACGGACTGTTGAAGGCTTTGCAAGTGTTTCGACCGCCACGACTTTAATCCTTTGTACTAACTATTTCAGACTAACCAACCTGATGTGCAACTAAAGTCATCCCACCCTACGGGAAGCAAGCTATATCCCCCAGCCCTTCTCCCACTCTGGGAGAAGGATTTAGGGTGGGGGATATTGGGATAGTCGCACATTGCATAATCAAATTTATTAAATTGAAATCCTTAAATTTAATCAGCTTGCAAAAAGAAAATTTGAACTTATTGATACAGTATTTACATTGCTTAATCTTATTTATAACATCCAATCTAAATTATCCAATCTAAATTGAAGTATCCATTTCGCCAGAGTTTAGTGAGTACAAACTTAAAGCAATTCTAGAGTGTTTGAGATTCATCCCAACAACAACCGTAGATAGTTAGGTTGCTTGCCCTAAAATCTTAAAGAGATAGGCAATTGAATTGCATAACCATTTATTAAGAACTTTGTAAAGCAGGATCATGGAAAACTTCTGGAATACTGTTTCCAAATACCCAGTTTTTGTGGCTGGAACCATTCTGGGTGTGTTTTTGAATGCTGTAAAACCACTAGCCCCCTTACTCAGAAATCCCGTGACAGCGATCGCGCTGGGAGGAGTAGCAGTGGGTGGTTTTGCTTTTATTGCTTTTACCCTACGCGCCATGCTGGGATTGCAATAGTTTTAAGTTAACGAATAGACCACGAGAACGCAACCTCAACAGGTGGTATCTCGACTGCATTGGCATTCATTGGAAGGGAGAGTTAAGTTATGGCTACAGATCGGCGAGTTGCCCGTGTTTCAGAACTAATTCGGCGGGAGGTCAGCCAAATGCTGCTAACGGATATCAAAGATGATCGCGTGGGTGCTGGCATGGTCAGCGTTACCGATGTGACTGTGGCAGGAGATCTGCAACACGCTAAGATTTTTGTCAGCATTTATGGCGACTCTGCTGCCAAAACTGAAACAATGGAAGGTCTAAAAGCAGCTACAGGCTTTGTTCGTAGTGAATTAGGACGGCGAATTCGGCTCCGTCGCACTCCAGAAGTTATCTTTTTGGAAGACATTGGGTTAGAGCGAGGCGATCGCGTCCTCACCTTGCTGAATCAACTCAGCCAAGAGCGCCCACCTGACGATCTTGAAGGAAACGAAACCACCTTAAACCCTTCTGCTAGTGGAACAAATAGCGCTTCAAGTGACTTAGATGGCGATGATTTTGAGGAAGATGAAAACGACTTAGAAGATGAAGACGATTTTGAGGAAGATGAGGACGATAAGGACAGCCAACCTGTCATAAAACCATAGCAGCATAATAGTCTGCTCCTAAATTTGTCTTCTGTTCCCCCTCTTCTGTTCCCTCAATGCAATCTTTCCTTTCTCCCCTTGATTCACTTTCCTTAGCGGCTCAAGTCGCTCAAATGGTGGTAGTTCGGGCTTCGGGCTATTTATTTGACCATCAAATTCGCTATCCTGCCTGGGAACCACCCACGAAAACTCTGGAATCTTGGATTGCTGATTTAGGCGTGGGTGGCGTAATTTTGCTGGGGGGAAGTGCCGCAGAAGTGGCGCTGCGAACTCAGCAGTTGCAAGATTGGGCAGAGGTGCCTTTGTTAATTGCGGCAGATGTGGAAGAAGGGGTTGGGCAACGGTTCACGGGGGCGACTTGGTTTCCGCCTCCCATGGCGATCGCGGCAGTCTATCAGCATAATCCTACGCTGGCAAAACAATATGCTGAGCAGATGGCAGCTATCACCGCTCAAGAAGCTCAGGCGATTGGGCTAAATTGGGTGCTGGCTCCAGTAGTGGATGTCAACAATAATCCTGACAATCCCGTGATCAATGTCCGGGCATTCGGTGAAACTGTGAAGGCGGTTAGTGAATTGACAACGGCGTTTATTCAAGGTGCAAAACCTTATCCCGTGCTGACGGCTGCTAAACATTTTCCGGGTCATGGCGACACTACGATCGATTCTCACTTAGAGCTTCCCGTCATCCCACATGATCTGGAGCGCTTGCGGCAACTGGAATTCTCCCCATTTCAAGCCGCGATCGCAGCAGGTGTGGATTCGGTCATGAGCGCCCATCTAAAAATTCCAGCCCTCGACGCGACCTATCCTGCAACCCTATCTCACGCAATTTTGACTCAAGTGTTACGCCAAAAACTGGGGTTTGAGGGGTTAATCGTGACCGATGCGCTGGTCATGGGGGCGATCGCCAAGGGCTATGGTGCCAACGAAGCCGCCGTGCTTGCCGTCGAAGCGGGAGCCGATATTTTGCTGATGCCTATTGATCCAGTCGGTGCAATTCAGGCAGTCTGTAGCGCAGTGGAATCAGGACGAATTACCCCTGAACGAATTCAAGAGTCTGTGGAGCGGATTTGGACGGCAAAGCAAAAGGCATGTGCGCCGCCTTTAAAGGAAACGACTTCTCATGCGTGGGAGTCGATTCAGCCCATTGTGCAACCCAAAGAGTTGACGACGCAGTTAAGCCAACCCACCGCGATCGCGGTAGTTGATTCAATTTTGCAAGACTCGCAGCGAATTTATACCCCTGGTTTATCGCGCTTGGCTAGTCGCCCTTTACAAGGCAATCGCAATTTAGTTGTTTTAGACGATGCCTTAGAACGAGATCTGATTGGGCATGCGCCAGCGGTGACCATTCCTGCCAGCAAAGGCTATCAATTGCAGCGAATTGATTCTCATACTCCCGAAAATGCCCTTGATCGCTCCAGCACTCATCAACCAACCTTGCTGCAACTGTTCATTCGCGGTAATCCGTTTCGCGGCAGTGCTGGGCTGAACGAAATCGCTCAAGCATGGCTGCACTTTCTGATCGACTCCGAGCAACTACATGGCTTAGTCATCTATGGCAGCCCGTATATTCTTGATCAATTTGTGCCAATTTTGCCGCCCGATGTTCCCTATGTGTTTAGCTACGGACAAATGCCCCAAGCTCAGGCGATCGCCCTCGAAGCCCTCTTTTCAATGGCATAGATTACGGGTACATCCCACAGGATCTTCATCTTGCATAATCGCTGACATATTCACGAATATGCTCTGCAACTCGATCCTGGATTTCGCTAAAAAGACTCCATCATTTTGATGATGGTATCAATCGTGGACGACATAGAAAAATTTTTGAGAAAACCGTGTTGGTTCCTGAACTAGCACTAATCGCCTTTTCTGCGTTTTGATGGCTTCGCTGACCGATATCCTCAGAACTTTTGATAAAAGTTACTTACCGATTTGCCCACATTTGCTCATAGGCGCGCTCCATTTCGCGGGTAAATTGTTTGGCATTCCATAGAGGCGAGGTTTGGCGAGACTGCCGCAGTTTCCATTGAATCTGTTGGCGCAGATCAGCATCGGTTCCTAGACGAATTCCCCACTCGATGTATTCTTCATCCGTCCAGGCAATGCCTTCTTCTACACCCACATTTTTAAGCATAGTGTAGCTATTACGGGCGGCAAACTGGTGACCCACGCGGGTTACAAGCGGAATGCCCATCCACAAGGTTTCTAACGTCGTGGTGGCACCATTGTAGGGATAGGTATCTAGCACAACGTCCGCGATCGCTAAATTTGCCCGGTGAATGGTTTCCGAAGGAACATCCGGCAAAAAGATCAGGCGATCAGGGGTGACACCTTCTGCTAATGCAATGTCGATAAAAAACTGTTGAATCGAATCTTGTTCAGCAGAGCCTTTAATTAAAAAATAGCTGTTGGGCACTTCCTTAATAATTCGCATTTGCAGACGAGCCGTATCAGCATGGCGCTTGTAGCCTTTCTGGGCACTGAGAAAAATGACAGCATCGTTGGAAATGTTGAGGCGATCGCGCCGAAGTGAAGGCACCTCTACCTCAAAACCATCGACTGCGATATAGGTTTGGGGTAAGCGCCAAATGGTTTCAGTGTAATAGTCTTGAGCGTTGTCCGGCAGCACATAAGGATCGGCGATGAAGTAGTCTACGCCAGGAATTCCGGTGGCATCCCAACCCAGCCAAGTTACTTGAATGGGGGCAGGTTTAAGCGCCAAAATATCAGAGCTTAGATCCAACGTAATACTATCGAGATCAACCAAAATATCAATTTCATCTTGATAAATTTGTTCTGCTAAATCTTCGCTGTCTGGCACTTCTATGCCAACCCGACAGGCATAATCCATCTGATTCACATACCACTGATACAGCGAGTCGTGTTTGCGATCGTTGATGAAATAGCCGTGGAGTTGTACGCGATCGCGATCATGATGTTTGATGAGCCAGCGTGCTAGCCAACCGACGGAGTGGCGCGCCATACAGTGAGACAAATAGCCAATTTTTAAGGGGCGTACAGATTGGGACTGAGCGAGAGAGGACGATCTCGATGAGTAGCGATCGCATTGGTCAGCAGCGCGTTGATGCAATGCCGTTTGGCTCCATGCCGCAACCTGATTTTGCAGCGATCGGTTGAGTTGAGGATCATCTTTAAAGTAGGGTAAAAAGAAGCTAGAGGTGAGTAAGCGTGTAATTTCAATCGGTGGAATATCCGCTGAAGGAGACGTTTTAAGTAGCGCGATTAACAATTGCCGATGCTGTTGAATGGCAATAAGTCCTCGATTCCAATATCCACCAGGAGTCATCAAACCGCGCAGCAGCAAATGGCTAGAAAAAATTTTCTCTGGCAGGCTAGTTGCCAATTCTCTCCGACGCAAGGCAATTTCAATGCCTTGATCAAAACAGTCAGCATCCTGATAAAACCCGGAGAGGTGCCCCAAAATTTCGATGTTTTGATCGTCCAAGCGGCAGTATAGTTCTAGCAAGTCTGCGGCAAATTTTGGCTGGCGCTGGGCATGAGCAATCCTGACCGATGCTGGCAGCACCACAGCCATTAATCCCACCACATCACCAAAGACCCGCTTTAAACACGCTTCTGTAAAATATAGGGCAACTGGATGAGGCGCAAAAGCCGTTAGTACTTGATTGAGCAGGTGCAGCAGCAACGGTATGTCTACCTGTTTGTCTAGCGATGTTTTGAGTAGGAAAATAATGTCGGTCTCCTGCAAGTCATCAGGAGTTAGGTTTTCTAGGGCAATTTCTAGAGACACTAGGTTCAATCGATTGTTCAGATCAGCCGGACAAATTTCTTGCAAATGTCGCCGCAGTGTCCACGCTGCTGCAAGATTTTCCTGCTCAGTTTGGCGGATTGCGGCTACGACTAACACTTGCTCCAGTTCCGCTGTCCACTGGTCAATCTGATCTGGTTCGCCCTCTGTCATTGCCATCAGCCAAATTGTTTGAGCCTCGGTTTCCTGCCCTTGCAGCACCATCAGCACACCCAACTGCCAGTAGTAAGTTTTTATATCTGGCTCTGTTTCAATTGCCTGTTCGTAAAGACTAGCAGCTTGATGATAGCTTCCCTGCTGCACCAGGCGATCGGCTTGCTGCTGCCAATTGAGTGGTAATAGCTCAGGGTTACTCGCGTAAAGCAGTTCTTTGGTCATTGTAGGAAGAGGCAAAAATTAGGGCTTGTCGAATATCTTCATCCTCTAATTTCAGTCAGGGACTGAGAACTATTAGCAAAAAAACTCTGTTCGCCGCTCCAACGGATTGTTCTGCTGCTGGTCACGATCGTTCACTTGTTGCTGGAACTTTGAGATGAACCAAGGCTTTTTGTAGGACACTCGGCTTCACACTCAGCCAAACTTGATTGCGATCGTCCTCGGTATACCCAACAACCACAGTCCCAATTGGCGAACCAATATCTGGATACATTTCCGGGGTCATGTCTCCACTATCCACAAAGTCAGTAATCTGTACAATGCCGCGCACCGCATCATCACCAATGTCTACGAAAATCCCAAACGGTGCGTGATGCTCAACCCTGCCATGAATCAGTTCCCCGAACCGATACTTCGACTTGATCTGATGCCAGAACTGATTACTCATTGCATTACCTCGGCTTTAGAACTCTAGGATACTGGTTCAAAATCGGAAACAAATCGTGAGGAATGGGTAATTCGACTTGCTCACCACCTTGATACGGTCTTTCGAGTGGCTTGAAATACCGCTCATAGATTGCTAGTTCAATTGTAACTTCCAGAATTCCGTCCTTATAATATCGATGATATTCCTCTGCCAGACCTCTGCTGTTGGGTGCTGCAAAGTAACATTTTCCGTCCGCAGTTGAAGGACGATAGGGAAAATCAGCAGATTGAAATCCCTGCTCCACAAGTTGCTGTCCTTTTCCTTTTTGAGTTGCTTTAAAGATTGTGACGGTCTCGATTATGTTCAAGAAAAGAAAGTCTGTTTTAGAGAAAAAAGGTCTTCGTCATCTTAACTCCGAACCTCTTTTGCACTGTTGGAAAGGCGTGCGTTGAACATACGCTCCCTTGGTCGAATGGCACTGACTTAGGGTTTTAGATCCCCGACTTCTTTGGAGAAGTCGGGGATCTGGGCGGAGCGGCACGACGACGCGAGGATGCCGCAGACAGCAAGTAACTCAGCATAGTTACTTGCCACAGAAAAGATTCCACTAATTATTGCTCAAGACTGATGCAATTAAGCCCTCAATGCCATGCTGAAGTGCATTGGTACTATTTCATGTACACCATATAACTACTATCAAAAACAGCGGACAAGAAGTGAATCTCTTCTTATCCGCTGTTTTTTAATTGGCGATACCTATGGACTAAACCACTGCAAGCAAATTGTCACTATACGCTAGGTTTATTAGTCGAAGCATCATTATAGATAGGAGGGCACTTAGGACCACCTGTGGCGCTGTATATAGCTTTTTCAACAGCTTGGGCTCCACCTGCGATTGGTGCATCGATCCCTTCACACAACACAGTCAGGGTCGTCGCTTCCTTGGTGCCTGTCAGCACACCTGCATTCACACCACCAATATACGCTTTAACAGTGTCCTTAGCGCCCTTGATCGGTTGAGCTTGAATGGTTGCAGCAGTACTGTCTTTACCACCATCTACAATCACAAACTTGTAGTTGCCGGATTGAGTCTGAATACCCAAGCCAAGTTTGCTAAAGTCAGCAGCATTCGCAAACTCAGCTTTTTCTAAGTAGTAAGCTTGCTGAGCGCGGTTCACAGAGCCACTATTTGTTTTTGCTTCAGATTGCTTGGCTTTGTTTGCCTGGTTCAAGAATGCGGGTAATGCAATGGCAGCCAAAATCCCAATAATGATGATGACAACCAACAGTTCAATCAGGGTGAAGCCTTTGTCGCCCTTTTTACGTTGATTGAGGTGGCTGAGGAACTTCGCTTTAAATTCGGTATTCATGATGAGATTTCTCCTTTAAGGGCGCGGGGTCGGTGTCTAACTCCATAAACGTAAGTTACCCATGCTTTCGCACTTTTATATCAATCACCCAAGATTTTCTTTGTTTTTTGGGTTTTTACTTTGGAGCTAGGTTCCAAAAGGACATAGAGAAAGACTTCTAGCTTGGTTAGCAGCGCCATCAGGTCATGCAAGATTGCTGTTGGGGTGCGGGGTTCCAACGTGACTGGGTTAAACGGTTGAATCTGACTCGATCGCTCCATCAGTGCCGCGATAGACTGTGGCTCATCCCACAACGGTAGTAAAGTTGCTGCAATGGTGCTTTCTAAGGTTACTGATGTGTTTGCCTGTCCTAGAAGATAGCCGCCTAAGCTAAACGGTTGGTGATTTTCAATACTCTCAACCAATGCCTCATGTAGTTTCGAGTTTTTGAGTTGAGGATGTAGGTGGACTTTTGTAGTTTTCCAGTCGTCCTCTGACCAATCGGCGATCGGGGTAAAAGAATTAGCTTGATCAGGATGACCACACCAAAAATCTAGCAAGCGACTAATGGGATGCAATAGTTCAAATAACTGCAATCGCTGCTCAGTCGAAACTTCTGGCAGGCTCATTGCCCAAAAGATCGGTAAATCGTCAGCATCTTTAAACAGATCCAAGATTTCCCAATCGCGCCAGTTCACCATGCTGATAAATTCCAGGTCAGCAGATCTCAATGCCGCAAATATGTCGGCAATGGTATAGCCTTTATCACCCTGAAACAGGTAGTTCATCAATACCCATTCCTTTGACTCCACCGCCTTTCGTCGGGCGGGATCTTGCCAAACATTGACTTTTAGATTGACCCAATCTTCCAATGCCCCAAAGGTTTCTCTAGCAATCTCAATTTCCATTTCTTCGGGGTTCGAGTCCATCAAACCCATTATCTTGAAGACTTGCTGTGCCCGAAAGTAGTCAACTCGTTGCGTGGCACTATGGAGGTTTGCCCGAATAATGCCGTTGGGCTTGAGCGCGGCTTTCATCGCTTGCAAACCACTGGCAATATCTGGCAGTAAGTATAAAACTTCATCGCAGTTGATGTAATCAAATTCCACGCCTAAGCTAGGCAACGCTTCAATGGAGGCAACCATAAACTCTGCATTTTCAAACCCATAGACCTGTAAGCGTTGCTTTGCTAAGTCAACGGCTTCTTTGGATAAATCAATGCCAACAATTTTGGCTCCGGGGTTTGCCGTTGCCAATACTAAGGATTTAAAACCTGTGCCACATCCAGCATCCAAAATAACTTTGCCGTCCGTAGAAATTAAGCTTTGGTTACGGAGGTAATGGGATGTGACCAAGTTATGGGCGTACAGTAAATCGTGAGCATCCTGGGGATTTTGCTCAAGCGGTGTGCTGGGGTAGGGGGCGCTATCAAATTGTTGGCGGATTTTTTCAAATAGCTCGGCTGACTGCTCGTTCATAGGTCGCATTCTTAAAGAAAATGGGTAATAAGGCGTAGGGCGATCGCGCTGAAGTCAATTTAATTAAAGGCTTAAATCGTTCAGATATTCCAATTTCTGCCACCATATCCTATGACGTTGAGAGAGTGACAGATGATTTCAAGTCTCTATACCGTTGAAGCACTCCAGCACGCGATCGCGGTCAATCCGCAGCAGTGGCGACCGTTGGTGTTGACCAATGGTTGCTTTGATCTACTGCACGCGGGTCATGTGCGCTATTTGCAGGCAGCTAAGCTGTTGGGGCGATCGCTCGTGATTGGCTTAAACAGCGATGCATCGGTGCGCGGCATTAAGCCCCAGCCAGCCGGATCGCCTCCCCGCCCGATCGTGCCCGAACTGCAACGGGCAGAAGTTTTGGCAGCGCTCAAGCCAGTGGATGGAGTCGTGATTTTTTCGGAACCCACCGCCACCCAATTGATTGAAGCCTTAAAGCCAGATATTTATGTGAAAGGCGGCGATTACCATATTGCTACCCTTCCCGAAGCCTCTGCTGTGCAAGCCTATGGAGGACTCATTCAGCTTGTGCAAATTGAAGTGCCAAGCTCAACTTCTGCGATTATTCGTCAAATTCTCACGGCTGGTACTTAGGCATTCAATTCAAAAAATCAGCGCCACAAGATAGCATGGAGGTTGGCTTAAGACGTTTGGAGTCTTGCCTGTCTAATTTCAAACGCGATTTTCCCTGTTTTTGATCAAAGCTGCTTGAAATAATGCTTGCAATGAATAGTTCTTCCACCGATCCTGTAATTTCTTCTATTTCAACATCAACCGACCCTGTAGCGCTCTTAACTAGCTTGAAAGCAGTTCCAGAGAAAGCTCAACTATCCCAAATTGTCGGACTAGAGCAGCTAGGCGAAACAGGTTGGTCTGTGTTGATGGAATTTTTGTTTGAACAGCGAGAGGGGTTAATGGTTGGCAGCCTGCCAAACTTGGCGGCAGGTAAGGTCTACCAGATTTTATATCGGGCAGAGTCTCCGGCTTGTGCTAATTTTTTGCAAACCCATTTTCCTCATGGCATCGTCCCATTGCGATCGCAGACCAACATTGATTACAGCCCTTTGCAAAAGCTGTTGGCTCAACAAGATTTTCAAGCTGCCGATAAACTCACCCTTGAAAAAATGTGTGAACTGGCTGGAGCCGCCGCCATGCAGCGCAACTGGATTTACTTTACGGAAGTTGAGCAGTTTCCGGCGATCGACCTGCAAACGCTCAATGCTTTGTGGTTAGTTCATTCAGAAGGAAAATTTGGCTTCTCCGTTCAGCGTGAGATTTGGCTAAGCGCTGGCAAAAATTGGATCAAACTGTGGTCAAAAATTGGTTGGAAAAACGGCAATACCTGGACTCGCTATCCGCAAGAATTCACCTGGGACTTAACCGCGCCTAAAGGACATTTACCGTTATCGAATCAGCTTCGTGGGGTTCGCATGATTTCAGCCCTTTTAGCGCATCCCGCCTGGACTCAGCCCTAGCAGGTGATGGTACTCAGTAATCTTTCTCATTTTTACTGAACTGAATCTTAATAAAAGTCAAAAATTCAGTATTCTCCCCTGTCTTTTTCGCGTTCACTCGTCTCAATGTGAGGGAATGCTGGGTATAGTGAAAAATTTCTAATTTTTTACAGGGATACACGGACGCACACGGAGTTATGGGTCGGCATGAGCAGCCAAGAGAATCGATTATTTTGTCGCCTTGATGGATTAACTTCTTTAGCACGAGAGCAGCAGCGATCGCACGTCATCCAACTGCTGGGGTTGCTAGACATGGATAGCATTCCAATTTTTGAAGAAGCCACTCAATCTGTTGCTCAATCTCTTCAAGCCTCCATCTGCATTCTAAGTTTAATGAGTGCAGCGCAAGAGCGGTTTAAATCGTCGGTAGGCTTATCGACCTTGGGATTAATGAATGAATTGGCAACGACTCGCCAACTGAGTCGCCAAGACTCTTTCGCTGCCTATGTGGTCGATAGCAGTCAAACGTTGATTATTGCCGATACTCTGACCCAGTCCGTTTTTGCGAACAGTATTTTGGTGTATGAGTATGGCATTCGTGCCTATTTGGGTGTTCCTTTGCTGACGTGCAACGGCGATTGTATTGGAGCTTTAGCCGTGATGGATGTGGTGCCCCGCAGCTTTAGCCAGCAAGAGGTGGCATTTTTGCAACTGATGGCACGCTGGAGCATGAGTGAGTTTGAGCGGCAGCGATCGCATTTATCCCAACCTCAATCGGTGCGACTGGCAGCACTCGAACGCGCATCTCAACCTGCCGATCTGTCCCTCACCAACCAGCTTAAAGTCGATCTGCTGGGTCACCTTGCCCAAGAGCTTCGGACACCGCTCACTTCTGTAATGGGTATGGCAAGTGTATTAAGCCGTGAATTTTATGGACCTTTAACCACTAAACAGAAAGAATATCTAGACATCATTCATAACAGTGGACAGTATTTGCTATCGCTGATGAATGAAATTGTTGAACTATCTGAATTAAAGGAGATTGATCAAACTTTAAACCTGAGTTCTGTTGATATTGAAATGCTTTGCCAACAGACAATCATTACTCTAGAACAGGTTGCCCAGCGACGGGATCAACAAGTTCGCCTCACTGTAGAGCCGGGTCGTCGCATTTGGCTACTGGATAAAGAAAAAGTTCGCCAGATGCTTTATCACCTCATCTTTAGCATTATTCAAAGTTCTACGGCGGGTAGTCTAGTTCGCTTACATGTCTCTCGACAAAACACAAGCTTAAACCTCTCCGTTTGGGTCTCTCACCCGTGGCTAGGAGAAGGATTGCCCTATGCGGAGATATATTCTCAACCTGCTTTGGTGAGTGCAACTAGCAGCAGCGGCACTGACTCGACTGCTGGATCAGATGGCGCAACAATCGCGATCGCCGATCACTCGACAACTGAAAATCGGGCGCTACTGCAACAGGAGTCTGCGATCGGCATCGCGCCGCGCAAAAATGTAGGCTTGTTACTCAGTCAGCATTTAGTAGAATTGCATGGCGGCAAAGTTACTGTCCAGAGTGGCTCTGATACTGGCTTTCGCTATATCATTACGATTCCTCAAAGTTTCAATTCAGACGAGGCGTAAAACCCGGAACCTCAAAATCCCTCTCCCGCTCTGGGAGAAGGATTTAAGGCGAGAGCGCAAAAGTGACAGGCTCCCCGCTAGGTTCAATATTCAAGTTTCATGAAGTTGGGTCGCTTGCATCTGCGGCAACACAATCTGTTTTATTCAGTTCAAACTTAATCGGAACATAAAACCCGCGATATTGCTTTCCTGCTTCAAAGGAATACTGGGTCATAAATTCTGCGGCAGCTTCATCCAAACCCTGAAAGCCAGACGATTTTAGCAAGATTGGTTTTGCCGCTAGTTTGCCGTTGGGCTGCACGATCACCCCAACCCACGTTTCTCCCGCGATCGCTTTGTCATCGTGTTTAAACTGGCAAGCATCTTTAGGATAGGGCGCAGTCATCGCATCTAACTTTTTCCAATCTTCATTTAGGTCTCCCTTAGAAACATCCTGTGCGGTTTTACTAAAGGACTTCGCGTTGTTATCAAAATCATCGGGAGAGGTATTTGCTGTACCATAGACAAACTTTTGCTGCAACGCGAGCTTGGCTTGCTCCTCTTGCTGCTTAGATGGTAATAAATCTTCTGCTTTTGAAGAGATAGGCGGCTCAGAACTCTCTTTTTCTGTTTGCTCAGTTTCTGCTTCTGTTTCTTTGTCAGAGGATTGAGTTTTTGGGTCAGGGTCTGAATTTGCTGCGTCCGTACTTTTTTTGGGAGATCGCTTACTGGGTGGTGCAACCGAATATTGAATGATGGTAGAAGTAGAAGGCTGAGACGGCACACTGTAATAGGAGGTTGAATCTTGGGGAGTTTCAGGGTCTACTGGAACCGTTGCCAATGAGTTAGGCACGATTGAATTAGTCTCGGCTGACTGTTTGGGTAGCCCTAAAAGGGGTGAACCAGAAAGTTGAGGTAATCGAGCCTGCTCTACTGGGCTAAGTTCTACCAAGGGCACCGATCGCTGACTATCAGCTTGTTTGGGTTCTGAGGCAGACATCAGCGGTAAGCCAAACCACAACAGCCCATGCACTCCCAAAGATGCCAATACTGCCAGAGACATCGGCTGCAATAGTAATGCCCCAGCCTTCGCTCTATTTTCCGAATCAAATAGGGCTGGAAAGTTTTTGGGTAATGAAGGAGAAGACATAGCTCAGCGTTCCGTTGCAAAAGGAATGAGACACTGTGAAAATTAGTGGAAATGAAAAATTAGTGGGAAAACAGATTCCCAGCTTGATTTTAATCAAAAGTCGCAGAAATTAGGGTGAATAAAAATTAGCAAATATTTTTTAGTGATTTTTTAAGATTCATCTTTGAATCAGACGACAGCGATCGCAAAAAGTTGCCATGAATTGACAAGCAGTTACTCCTTAATTTACAGCACTGCGATCGCCCATCCGGAATCTACCTGCTCATCCACTGAACTCCATCTATATAAATTATTTAACTCAAGACTCAGAAGAATTAGTTCCATCTCGCTCTGTTCGTACCCACTTTGTTTGAGGCTTCCGCAAAAAACTAAAGTACAAAGGAATTTTCCACACAATATAAAGGGGAATGGTTAAAAGTACTTTGGCAGGAATATCGGCTCGACAATGCTTTGCCCAAGCCGAGACAATCGCCACTAAAATCATGACTCCTGCACTACCCAAGACAACAGCAGGAGTGTAGGAGATCCCAAGGTAGGTGGCAACGAGCATAATAGCCATTGCTATTGCCCACAGCATGACCAACAAGGATAGGGGCGGAATCAGCAAATCAAGGGCGATCGCAAATAGGTCAAATTGCCGTTTTTGAACAGCTGCTTTGAGCAAACGAGGAACTTGGGTCAAGATAGTTTGTAGGTGTCCATGCTCCCAACGGGTTCGTTGGCTTTTAGCAGCGCGGGCTTGTTGGGGTAAAGCACTGGTCACCCGTGCTTCATAACAAAAAGTGGGCGGATACCCTGCCAGCGCTAGATCCAGTCCAAGATTCATGTCTTCAACAATATTGCCGCTTGCCAAAGGAACTTTGCGAATCACTTCCCACGGAAATGCCATGCCTGCACCCGTTAGAGGGCAAGGTAACCCAAGTTGAGCTAGCCCCAGAGGACGCACTAAATTTTTGACGGTGAACGCCAGCGTTGAAACAGCCGCTTTTGGAGAAGGCTGAGCGGGTTGGGTCAGTAGATAAGTTGCCTGTACAGGACGATTACACGCGATCGCTAACCGTGAAATTTGTTCGACTACACCGGGCGCAACCAGACAATCCGCATCGACAATGACAACCACATCAGGCGGATGAGTAGCCAGAAAATCCATGCCAAAGTCTAGCGCATACCCTTTTCCACGGCGGGTTTCATCAAAGCGCTCGATCGTTGTCACCCCCATATCTCGTGCAACTGCCGCTGTTTCATCCGTGCAGTTATCAGCCACAACAACAAGTTGATCTATACGAGTCAATTGCCCTAGCAACGTTTCGAGTGTCGCTCCAATGCCAACAGCTTCATTATGGGCAGGAATTAAGATAGCAATACGAAGACGAGGCACATCTTGAGAACGCCATGCCCTTGGCGGAAAAAGCGCCGCAACACATTCAATCACCAGAACAAGACTTGGAATTAATATCAGTATAGAAATCGCTAATAGGATGATTTCAACTATCAGAAATACTAAATCAGTAGTTGCCAAGTTTATTATCCTTTGTGAAGCTTATTTATCAAATTGATCGCCGCCTTGACAAAGAAGATAGAAACTTTTTAATTAGACAGCTTAATTAAATAGCCTTTTCTAGTCAAAGCAATCTCACCTATGAAAGGAGAAGCTTTACTGAACTACGTCACCTGATTCTTTAAGCTTGCCAAAAAAAGCTGGGTGAGCTTCAGCCGCATAAGTCTGCTGTGAACTGATGGGTAGGGCATAAGGTGCAACCTTGCTCTTTCCAATCCGGTTTGCCACAACACCCAATACAGGCAAGTGATATTTTTCTAAATTACCCAATGTTTCTTTAACAAGATTCTGCTTTGTTTTATTCAGACTAACTACTAATAACAATCCATCGGTTTGTGCCGTTAAAAAATTACTATCGGTAGATGCATCTAAAGATGGACTGTCATAAATTACCAAGTCATAGCTGTCTTGCAATCGTTTGACTAATCGTTGCATTTCATTGGAAGCAAATAATCGAGTAGCGCCAAACTGAGCAGACCCTGCTGTTAATATCGATAGATTACTTTCTCCAGATATCTTTTCAATTGCTTCAGATACATCAATTCGCTGTTGCAAAACATCAACTAAGCCTGTTTGATTTGACAAGTTGAAATGTATATGCAATTGAGGTAAGTAAAAATTTGCATCAACCAATAAAACCCGCTGTCCCATGGTTGCTGCCATTAAAGCAAGATTCAGAGCAACGGTTGTTTTGCCATCGCCAAGCTCTACGGAACCCACTACTAGCGATCGCACAGGTGGATTACATAAAAATCGCAGATTGGTATACAGGGCACCGAACGCATTGCTAAATGGTTCAGAATTTTTTGGCTTCATACCATCTGCTGTTGGACTCAGCCCCGTTTTTTGGCTGGGGAGCATCCCAAACAGTGGAAAGGGTACTGCATCTTGCAAATCTGCTACAGTAACAAACTGATTGCGGAGTTTCTCTCTAAGTAAAGCGGCGGCGACACCCAAAAATGCACCAAAAGCCAACCCTCCCGGAACCATAGGTTGTGCTTTCTTGCCTCGCGAGGCGATCGGCTTCCCTGTTCTTAGATCAGTGACCAGTTTTGGCTGGGCAATAATTTCCCAGGGGACTTCCTTTTGAGCCGCTTCAACCCGCAACGTCTCCCGCTGCAATAAGAACTGATTCAACGTCTTAGTCGCAATATCCAATTGCTGCTGCAACGTATTATATTGTCGAGTGATAGCAGGAAGCTGATTTAATCGATTCTCCAATGTTGCTTTATTTCGAGCCGTTTCTTGTACACGCGCTTGCAAAGATTGACTTAAATTGGCAGATTGAACCAGTTGTCTAATTAAATCTAAACGGACTGGATCTTGAAATGCCAAAATCTGAGGATTTTCTGAAATTCCAGGTGAAGATTCACTCAAGTTCTGTTGAGACTCTTGGGCAATTAGCTGCTTCAAATTTCTTTGCTGATTGCGTAAGCTTCTAACAGTGGGGCTATCCTCATTAAATCGAGCGAGTTTAATTGCAATGTCTCCCTCAACTTTTTTTAGCTGCGTCAACAAATCCTGATAGCGAGGGTTTTGGCTAAGTGAAGCGGCTCCTAATGCCTGCTTTGGAGTAAAACCGAGTTGCTTTTGCAAAACTGAATACAGGGTTGTCTGTTCTCGCAAAAGCGTATCAGCTTCCAGTTTTTTGTCGTTTACACCTTTTAGTTGGTCTGATACTTGATTGCCTTCAAGCACTGGATCGGTTAATCGATACTGCTGTTTAAGAGCCTGCATTTGACTTTCCAATACCGTAACTCGTTGTTGTAAGGTTGGAAGTTGCTCTTCAATAAATTCTACGCCAGCTTCAGTTCGCACCTTGCGATCGTCTAGACTAAATCTGAGGTAGCCCTGCGCAATTTGTTCCAAAACAAAGCGAACTTTTCCTGGATTAGATCCCCTATAGCTAACCTCTATTGTTCGGGTAGAGTCGAGCAGATTCGTTCCAATCCGAGCCACTGCAAAATCTTGATTCCTTAAATCTCTAGCTAAAGATTCAGCCGTTACTTCAGAATATCGACTCTGAATGCTCTTCGCAATTTTAGAGAGTCTATCAGGACTTTGTAAAACTTGTAGCAAGGTTGGATAGTCAATACCGCTGCTATTGTTATCTTGTTGAACCTGTGCCCGTGAAATTGCGGATGGATCTGACAAGCGTCCTTGCGAAGTAATTGGCTCAACTAAAACGACAAAGCTACCTTCGTAGATCAGCGGAAATGTTCTAGTCATCATCCATCCTCCAGCGCCCCCCAGCAGGGTAAACACTAAGACAATTGGCATGTTCCGCCGAACAGCCCCTATTAAAGAGCGCACCTTAAAGCCACCACTTTTAGGCTTAGGATCAGCGTCTCCGCCCATATTGCTGGGAGTGGACTGAACCTCTTCCAAATGGTTTTGCCCGTTGAAAGTTAGGTTCTGTGCATTTTGTCCGGCTTGCATGGGTTACCTCATCTACAGTCGGTTAAGTTCGTTGTCGATCAAGTTTGTTAGTAAACAAACACTTCAAAGTACGCCATCTTGAAATATTATCGATTTCCATTGGGAAATAATACGTTCCTGAACCCTGAGATTCCGCCGAAAATAGTAAGTGGTGCGCCGATCGCGTTGATCAAAAAGTCATTTGCTGATGCAATGAAGGTTCGATTTACGACGACGATATCATTATTATGAAGCGCAGGATTCCGTGCTGCGTTCAAGTTTTGATCAAGATCGATCGAATACTTGTTACGGGTAATGGTGCCATCGGGATTGAGGCGGATTAAATCAACTCCTTTCTTGCTAGCTCGACCCACCCTGAATCCACCCGCTGCCATAATAGCTTGGTTTAGAGTAGTATTCGGTTTAAGCCTGAGTGAGCCTGGAGCAGTCACTTCGCCAACGATGCTAACTGAGATCGTTTCAGGAGAAAAGTTGCTTGCTGCCACCTGAGTTGCTTCTGCCGCATCAAGCTTGTTGGCTTTAGGAATGATGATGGTATCGCCATCGCGAAGCAGAGTGTCTTGGCTTAGATCACCTTCGCGTAAAAATTTCCATAGATCGATCGCTACAATTTCCTCGCGATCAGTTCGCAAGCGACGAATTTTCACCTCACGAATATTGGCAATTTGGGTTACCCCTCCAGCCGACTGAATCGCTTGACTCACTCTAGGCCACTGGTTGCCGCCTTCAGATGCCGTTCTTTGATTAAGGCTTGTCTGAGAAACTTCATTACTAATGACACTAATAATGTAAGAACCAGGACGGTTGACTTCGCCAATCACACCCACCTTAAGCGGTCTAGGAGCTAACAAACTAATCGTCACTAGCGGATTGCGGATAAACCGACTATATCTTGTAGAAATTACTGCTGCCGCTTGCGTTAACGTTAATCCCTGCACTGGCACACTTCCGACCCAAGGTAAATTCAGGGTGCCATCTAATAAAATTGTGTACCGTGGTTCTAGGGCTAACTCTGGAGCAATATCAAAAATTTCAGCCCTAACAATATCTCCGGCTCCTAAAGTATAAGCATCTCCTAAAATAGTGCCGGGTCTAACATCTGTGGGGGGAGGTGCTTCAGGCAGTGGTGTTCTTTGTTCAAAAGGTACGGAATCTGGTGAGGGCATACTCTGAGCCAAAACAGACAAAGGCTGCATTGTTCCAATCAGAGATGACAAAACGATTCCTGCGATAGAGCGGGGGTTTCTCCTAATCATCATGTTTTGTCTAAAAGTGACGAAGTGTAAAAGTCGAGTTTGGGCAACGATCACAGATACCCCATACTATAGCTTTCCTAAATTGGTTCACTATTTGGAATAAGTTAATCGTTTAGTCTGAAATCGTTTAGTCTGAAATATCTGAACCTTATTGAAAAAAACAGACCAATACACCCGTGAAATTACTACATCTTGAGAGACTCCGTTGAACTAAGAGAGCCTCTCAAACCCAGTATGGAATTTCCTTACAAGAAGATTTCAGTTTAATAGCATTACTTTACGTAAAATTTACAGTAACTCAGACCTATCTATGATTTACAAAGGATAGGTAAAAATCTATTCCAATACATCTGTCGAAAGGCTATTCGTGCCTTTATGTAAGATGAAAACTCACTAATAAAATGATTTATTCACTTTGCGGATAAGGTCTCAAAGAAGGTTAAGATGCCTCGATCACAGTACGGATAATTCAGCAAACTCCTAGTGAGAGGGTTAAGTGCGGATATTTTGGGTGTATCCACATTAGCGGTAGTGACAGTAAACCCTAGTAGGCTGTCAACTTTATTTTGGTGGATAGATGGGAGAGAATAGAGCGGCAGCTACCTCTGAACCAATCATGCC